>NZ_SOGK01000062.1:0-29624 GCF_004564305.1 Cryobacterium sp. TMT3-29-2 | reverse complement strand
AACGCCGCCTCGGTAAGCTCACCCCGATCGAGTTTGAGACAATAAACGTGGCCCTCAAGGCCGCCTGAAACCACTAACCCTTTGAGTCAACTGAACTCGGGGCAGTCCCCCCGACAGGAACGTCACGGTCTGCGGGGCCGCTCCCCGTTTGCCGTCGGCGACGTCGGTGGTGATGGCCGCCACGCTCCGGAAACTCCTCTGGAAAGCGGCCCAGTGCTCGAGGTCGAACGCCTGGCGCAGGCGTTCACCCACGCGGGCGGCAGGCCGGCCCCAGGCACCCTCCGAAATCGCCTCATTCCAGGCCTCCAAATGGTGGAGTCCCGTTGGGAGCAGGAACGGCAGTGACGTCGCCACCACCAGATGCCGGAACCCGCCCTGCATCCGTTCGTCGAACCAAGCCGTCTCCTGCTCGTCCACCAGGGCACGCCGCCGGGGATCGAGTTCGCGCGCCGCGCGCGAGTCAAGGACGATCAACCGGTCATCGCCGAAGTCGCGGCAATAGCTCCACCGGTAGCTGGTCGGCTCCCGGTCGCACCGCTCGGCGAACCCGTCGAGCAGCGAGGAGAGGTCGAGTTCACCGTCGCCGTCATGCGCCGCGATTGCCTGCCACACCTCGTCGCGGGCACGTGCCTCCGGCGAGAGATTCCCAAGGTGCTGGTACACCCAATACGAGGCCAGCCCGGCCACGATCCGGCCGTGCCACCAGGACGTGGCCTCCATCCGTTGCTTCCAGCTCAGCGAGGCGTTCCAGTCGTCGCGCACGTCGTGGTCGTCGAAGATCATCGCGACGGGCACGGTGGACAACAGCCACCGGTTCGCCTCGTCCGACCAGGCCAGGTTGTAGAGGTGCGCATATTCCTCGAAATCCGCCAACTCCTCGCCGGGCGGCTCTCGGATGTCGCGGCGAGCACGAATGAACTCCTGCATCGCCTCACTGGTCAGGTCGGCGTACACCTGGTCGCCGAGGAACAGCAACAGATCGGGCCAGGAGAGGCCCTCGGCGCCCGCAGCCATCTGCAGCGCATAGGCCCGAAGGGCATCCACTCCGTGCGTGCGGGTGCTCTTCTCGTCGTGGGGCACGCTGGTTCGGCACGATCCGAAGGACAGCCGCATTGAAGCGCCCGGCGTCGACGTCGTGATGACGGAGGCCGGGTAGACCGCGTCAGCGGCGGGCCAGACCTCTGACCCGTCGATGGATACGGTGTAGGGAGTGATTGTTCCCGGTTGCAGGCCGTCGACGGATACCAGGGCGTAGTGGTGGCCGTGAACGGCGAAGGTCCGGGCCGTCCACGAGCGGTTTCCGGCGTTGACCGCGACGGATGCCTCGTCCCGGGTCTCGACCCAGATGCTCGCCGAAATCTCGTCCACGTAGCGCAACATGGGACCCAGCACCAGCGGTGTCATCGTCATGCCACCGTTCTACCGCTTGCCCGGTGCGTCGGCTACACGTGGCCACGTCGACTACACGTGGTCGCGCCAGCTGTGCTTGGGCGCGTAGCCGAGCATCCGTCGAGCCTTGTCGATCGAGAGCAAGGTGTCGTTCTCGCCGACCTCACGGAGTTCGACGCCCGGGAAGACCTCGGCCGCCAGCTTGGCATTGGGCCGGCTCATCACCGTGTCGGCGGCGGCGATGATAAACGCCTCGAAGCCCGGCTTCGCGTTCTGCAACGCCCGCAGCACGGCCTGGGCGCCGTCACGACCGTCGATGTAGCCCCACAGGTTCCACTTGCGCAGGGTCGCGTCGGCGTCGAAGGCGGGGAAGGCCGCGTAGTCCTCCGGGTCCTTGACGTTGGAGAAGCGCAGGGCGGTGATGCTCAGCTCCGGATCCCAGCGGGTGAGCTGGATCGCCATCTGCTCCTCGAGGTGCTTGACCAGCGAGTACGTGCTCTCGGGGCGGGCCGGGTACTCCTCGTCCACGGGAATGTAGGGCGGGTCGATGTCGAACGGCAGCCCGAGCACGGTCTCGCTAGAGGCGTAGACCAGCTTCTTGATGCCCGCACGCCGGGCCGCCTGGAACACGTTATAGGTGGAGAGGATGTTGTTGTGGAACGTGGCCACGTCGGGAACCAGGCCGGGCGCCGGGATCGCACCGAGGTGAACGATGGCGTCGAAGCCGCTGTGCCGGTCATCGACACCGAGGACAGCGTCGACGACCTGGCCGTAATCCGTGAGGTCCACGACCACCAGATCGTGGCTGCGAGCACCGTCGCGGTCGAGGTTCAGCACCTCGTGACCTTCGGCGACGAGGTACTTCACGACGGTCCGGCCGAGCTTTCCGCTTCCACCGGTGACAACGATCTTCATGTGGGACTCCTCTGTGTGGGCGGTGCTGCGGGCGGTGCTGCGGGCGGTGCTGCGGGTTCCGTGCCGGGTCTCGGCGATGAGGGCACCAGGACCAAGCGTACGACTGCGCTCGCGGTACACGGCACGTGCCGGCACGTGCGGGCGTGTGCACTAACCTCCTGACATGGAAACGTGGGACGTCGTCGTGGTCGGTGCGGGCGTGTGCGGGCTGACGATCACCCGGAATCTGCAGGATGCCGGTCGTTCGGCTCTCCTCCTCGACAAGGGCTCGCGCCCGGGCGGGCGCCTGACCGGCCGGCCGCTCGGCGGAGTGCTGCTGAACCCATCCGTTGACACGGTTCGTAGCCACGACCCCGAGGTGACGCAGGAGATCATGCTCCGAACGGGCGCCCGGTTCACGCCTGTGACCGAGGGCTGTGAGGACTGGGCTTTCGACCAGCCCGCGGGTGACATCGCCGAGCGGTGGGCGGGTGGCACCACGCTGCGGCGCACGTTCGTCACCCACCTGGTGGTTCAGGAATCAGGGCTCATCCACGTCGTGCCGCATGGCTCGGGAGAACCGATCGGGGGCCGGGCGGTGGTGCTCACCGCGCCGGTTCCGCAGAGCGTCCAGATCCTGCGCGGCAGCGGGCTCTTCGTGGCTCCCGAGCTGCACGAGGTGACCTACGACAAGCGGGCCGTTCTGCTCTGCGTCGTCGACGGTGTCGCCGCCGGTGTCGAAGCGGGGCACCTCGCGGGCCGGTCGGCTCCCGACGGCATCATCGAGACGATTCGGGTCAGGCACCGGGACGATGCCGGGCGGGTATGGCTCGAGGTTTTCGCGACCCCATTGTGGAGCGAAGCGACCTGGGAGGCGGACGCCACGTTCTCACAGGCGGACCTGCTGGCCGCGCTGATCCGGCTGCTGCCCGGCGCGGGCGTCGTGGACTCGGAGTTGAAGCGCTGGCGGTACGCGAATGCGGTGGGTTCGGGGCCTGGTACCACGTTCTACCGCAGCGCGGACCAGCCCGGCATCCTCGTGGCGGGAGACGGTTGTGGGCTGCTCCACGGGCATCCGTCGGGGGTCGCCCGGGCCGTGCGCTCCGGGCTGGACGTGGCCAAGGCACTCGCCTAGCCCCGATCCGGCCCGGTGCTCGAGCCGGTCGAGACCCGGTGCGCCGGCCTTCGGAGGCTCCCACGCCGGCATCCGTTGTCGCCGCCCGGGCCACCCGCGGAGATTTTCGCGACACGCCGCTCAGACAGGCTGGGGTGACCCGGCATTTCGCGAAAATCTCCTCATCTGCGTAGCGACGGATGCGAGTGGCTGGCCGTGTGACGGATGCTCGAAGCCGGCCCTGCAGCGAGCGGCAGGAGAACCTCGGTCACCACTTCGCCACGATCAAGAAGACGCAGGCATCGATGCGCCCGGTGTCGATCACGGCTCGGCACCGGAAATCGGTGCGGGTAATCAGCCTGCAGTGCCGCGACGGGAAACGCACCCTCACCCAGCTGAGAAGAGCAGTGCGCCCCACAGGACCTGCCCGGCCAACAGCGTGGTGCCGAGCGTGACGAGGATGACCTGCACGATCTCCACACGCGCGGCGGCGAGTCCACGCCGGTAGCTGCCGGCGAACGTCGGGGTTACGGCGGCGAGGCGGAGGAGGGCGGAGAAGGCGAGCAGGATGACGACGGCGCCCCGAGGTTCACGGCGGCCAGATCGACGACCCGCGCTTCGGCCTGGGAACCCACCGGCCCACTGGGGAAACCGGCCGTGACCGGCAGCAGCACCAGGGTTGTCCGGGCCAGGACGACCACGGAGACCAGGACCGCCTGTGCGAGCAGGGGGAATGCGGCGGCGAGGTTCACGGCGCAGGCAGGTGAATCGGGCATCCGTCACGGTGTTCTCGGATGCCGTCGTCATGCCCTCAGCGTAACGGCCGGGGTGCGCCGCCGGCCTGTGGAAACGCGAGAATGAAGGGGTGAGTGAGGCCGGGATCTTCGTGGACGCGACGCTGCAGGCCGAGGGGGATCCGTACCGGGCGGCGGCGGAGAAGGAGCGGCTGGGCAGCGATCTGCGGTTCTACGGCGCCTCGGTCGGTGCGGTGCGCGGCACGATCCGGGACGCCGGCCGCCGGCATCCCGGCCTGACGCACGACGAGATCACCGCGTTGAGTTCGGAGCTGTGGGCGATGCCGGTGTTCGAGCGCCGGCTCGCGGCCGTGGTGCTTCTGCAATCGCATGTGCGGGTGCTCGGCAACTCCGACCTGACCCGGATCGAGGGCTTCCTGCGGACCGCCGGCCTGCGCGAGCTGGCCGACCCACTCGCCGTCGACGTGGTGCTTCCGCTGACGAAACGGTTGGATGGGCCGGGCCGCGCCCGGGCAGAGGCCGTGCTCGATCGTTGGGCCGGGGACGGCGATCCGTGGTTGCGCCGGGCCGCCCTGCTCGCGACGGGTCGGCTCGAGCAGGACCTCTGACCGGTCTCAGAGCTCCGGCAGAACCTGCTCGCGCACCTGCTTGCGCAGGATCTTGCCCAGCATCGAGCGGGGCATGTCCTCGATCGTCACGATCCGCCGCGGGATCTTGTACGCGGCGAGGTGCTCACGGCAGTGGGCCCGGAGGGCCTCCTCATCGAGCGCCGCCCCGGGCTTCAGCTCGACCGCCGCGACGACCATCTCCCCGCCGCGTTCGAGAGCCTTGCCGAAGACGGCCGCGTCGACGATATCCGTGTGCAGGCGCAGTGCTGTTTCAACCTCCGAGGGCGAGACGTTGAAGCCGCCGGTGATGACGAGTTCCTTGGCTCGGTCCACGATCGTGGTGAACCCGTCGGCGTCGACGGTCACGATGTCGCCCGTGCGCAGCCAGCCTCCGGGCAGGAGGGCCTTCGCGGTCTCCTCCGGGTTGTTCCAGTAGCCCTGGAAGACCTGCGGGCCCTTCAGGAGCAGTTCGCCGGGCTCGCCCTGCGCCACCAGGGTCGTGGGGTCGTCCAGGTCGACGACCTTCATCAGGGTGGAGGGGAAGGGCACGCCGACGGTGCCGGGTCGGCGGGTGGGGTGGAACGGGTTGCCGAGGGCCACCGGTGACGTCTCCGTCATGCCGTAGCCCTCCACCAGCAGCCCGCCCGACACCGACTCCCACAGTTCCACGACGTGGTCGGGCAGGTTCATCGCGCCCGAGATGCAGTACTTGCAGGAGCGCAGCGAGATTCCGCGCTCTTTCGCGACCACCGCGGTGCGCTCGTAGATCGGCGGCACCGCGCAGTACACCGTCGCGGGCGACTTCTTCATGGCATCGAGGATCAGGTTGGGGTCGAATTTGGGGAACAGCACGAGCAGACCCTGCTTGCGGATGCCGTAGGTCAGGTAGAGGGTCATGCCGAACGCGTGGAACATGGGGAGGATCGCGTAGAAGACCTCCTTGCCGTATTCGGCTCCGTGCATCCATGCCTCGCCCTGCAGGGCGTTGGCGTACAGGTTGAAATGGGTGAGCATGGCGCCCTTGGGCTGGCCCGTGGTGCCCGAGGTGTATTGGAGGGCCGCGAGGTCGTCGACCGACGGGCGGGGATGCTCGGGGTCGATCGGGTCGTGGCTCAGCAGTTCCTTCCACGGGATCGTGCCCGGCGCGGCAGCCGTGAGGGCCTCGCGGGTTTCGCGCAGCTTCTTCACCGGCAGGTGCAGGGCGAGGCGCTTGATGGCCGGGAACGCCAGGAGCAGGTTCACGGAGACGATGTGGTCGATCTCGATGTCGTGCGGGAAGGCGCGAACGGATTCCACGGATTTGTCCCAGGCGATCACGATGCGGGCCTGGTGGTCCTCGAATTGGTGGCGGAGTTCCCGCGAGGTGTACAGCGGGTTGTGCTCGACCACCACGGCGCCCAGGCGCAGCACCGCGTAGAAGGCAACCACGTGCTGGGGACAGTTCGGCAGGATGAGGGCCACTCGGTCGCCCGCACGCACCCCGAGGTGCCGTAGCCCCTCCGCAGCCCGGTCGATCTGGTCGCCGAGCTCGGTGTAGGTGGTGCGGCGCCCGAAGAACTCCAGTGCGGGGTGGTCGCCGGCCTCGAATACGGACCGCTCGAGCATCGCCACGAGCGACTCCGTGGGGAGCTCGATTTCGGCCGGGACACCCGGCTGGTAGTTCTTTACCCAGGGCTGCTGCTGCGTAGTCGACATGGTCTTATCCTCGCGCACGAACGGGGGGCTCTCTCCGATGGATTACCGTTGTAGTATGCACACCCCTGACACCACCTCCACGCAGAGCGAGGCAGATACTGCCCGCGACACGAAAACCTTCGCCGACCTCGGGCTCAATGATGCGATGCTCAAGGCGCTGAAGGACGTCGGGTACGAAACTCCCTCCGCCATCCAGGCTGCCACCATCCCCCCTCTTCTCGCCGGGCGTGACGTCGTCGGCCTCGCCCAGACCGGAACCGGTAAGACGGCCGCGTTCGCGCTGCCCATCCTCGCGCGCCTCGACATGGCGCAGAAGTCCCCGCAGGCACTCGTACTCTCCCCCACCCGCGAACTCGCCCTCCAGGTCTGTGAGGCCTTCGAGAAGTACGGCGCCCACATGCGCGGCGTGCACGTTCTGCCCGTCTACGGCGGACAGGGCTACGGCGTCCAGCTTTCCGCCCTGCGCCGCGGCGTGCACATCGTGGTCGGTACCCCCGGTCGCATCATGGACCACCTCGAAAAGGGCACCCTCGACCTGTCCCAGCTGAAGTACCTGGTGCTCGACGAGGCCGACGAGATGCTCAAGATGGGCTTCGCCGAAGACGTCGAGACGATCCTCGCCGACACCCCGGATGACAAGCAGGTCGCCCTGTTCTCGGCGACCATGCCGCCTCAGATTCGACGGATCTCCAAGAAGTACCTGAACGACCCCGAAGAGATCACGATCAAGAACAAGACCACGACCTCCGCGAACACGACCCAGCGCTACCTGATGGTGTCGTACCCGCAGAAGGTCGACGCGCTCACCCGCATCCTCGAGGTCGAAAACTTCGAGGGCATGATCGTCTTCACCCGCACCAAGAACGAGACCGAGCTGCTCGCCGAGAAGCTGCGCGCACGTGGCTACTCCGCCGCCGCCATCAACGGCGATGTGGCCCAGGTGCAGCGCGAGCGCACCGTCAACCAGCTGAAATCCGGCAAGCTGGACATCCTGGTCGCAACGGATGTCGCCGCGCGCGGCCTCGACGTCGACCGCATCAGCCATGTCGTCAACTACGACATCCCGATCGACACCGAATCGTACGTGCACCGCATCGGCCGCACCGGCCGCGCCGGCCGCAGCGGCGCAGCGATCAGCTTCGTCACGCCGCGCGAGCGCCACCTGCTCAACGCCATCGAGCGGGCGACCCGCCAGCCGCTGACGCAGATGCAGCTGCCGAGCTTCGAGGACGTCAACGTCACCCGACTGGCACGCTTCGACGATGCCATCACCGAGGCCCTCGGCCAGGCCGAACGGATCAGCGCCTTCCGCGACATCATCGGTCACTACGTCGAGCACCACGACGTTCCCGAATCGGATGTCGCGGCGGCCTTGGCCGTCGTCGCCCAGGGCGAGACTCCCCTGCTGCTCACCCAGGCGGATGCCCGCGCGCAGCGGCCCGAGCGCGCCGACCGCGGCGACCGTGCCGAACGTGCCCGCGCGGACGCCGGTCGCGGCGACCGCCGTGACGACCGCAGCGAACGCGGCGAACGCGTCGAGCGGGTGGAACGCCGCCCCCGCGACAACAACCGGGCGATGGCCTCGTACCGCATCGAGGTCGGCAAGCGCCACAAGGTGGAGCCACGCCAAATCGTCGGCGCACTCGCCAACGAGGGTGGCCTGAGCCGTGAAGACTTCGGTCACATCCAGATCAACCCGGAATACTCGCTCGTCGAGCTGCCGGCCGACATGCCCGGCGACGTTCTGGGCCGTCTGGAGAACACGCGCATCAGCGGCAAGCTGATCGAGATCCGCGCCGACGGTGGCGGCCCCGTGCGCCGCGAGGGTCGCACCGAGCGCCCGCCGCGCCAGCCACGCAGCTACTAGGACCACACACCGGCACAGCCCGGGGAGCATCCGCTCCCCGGGCTGTGCCATGGGGCTATGCGACTCCGGTGCAGCGTGCAATCGTCGTAGACGAACCGAATGGTTCCTGACGAAGGAGACTGCTATGTTCACCAGTTCCGAGGCCTTCAGCTCGTTCTCCGTGGACGACATCGACGAGGCGAAAAATTTCTACGGCGAGACCCTTGGTCTCGATGTGCAGGACGGCATGATGGGCAATCTGGAGATTCGGCTCGGCAACGGCGTGCGGCTGTTCATTTACGCCAAGCCCGACCACGTGCCCGCGTCGTTCACCGTTCTCAACTTCGTGACGGATGACGTCGAGAAGACGGTCGACGAGCTCAACGCCCGCGGTGTGACCACGAAGATCTACGGCGACGAGGTTCTGGCCGACATGCCGCCCAACGATGCGAAGGGCATCATGCGCGGCGACGAGAACCGGGCCGAAATCGCCTGGTTCAAGGATCCGGCCGCCAATGTGCTCGCCGTAGTCGCGGCATCCGTGTAACGGGGACTCACGGCGGGAGATTGTCATGCAATCTGCAGTTGAGAGTCTGGAGGTCACCTGGGCCGAACGCTGGTCCGAGTCCTGGGACGATTTCTTCTCGAGTTGGCTGGCGCCGTTGGGAGCCCTTGCCTGGGCGATCCTCGTGTCGGCGGTGGCGGCTCTCGTTCTGGCCCGGCTCCTGGCGTTCCTGCCGGTGATGTGGAGCGGCGAGCCCAGCCGGCACACGACCGACCGGTTGAGAGGGTGGGGCCTGGGTCTCATCCTCGGCGGATCGGCGGCGATCGTCCTGTTCGCGGGCGGCCCCGGCGCCGTCTGGCTGCTGGCCGTCGCCGGGGCGGTGGTGATCGTCGCCGGGATCGTCGGCCTGTCTCGCGGCCTGGCGACAAGCCGCAGACTTTCCGTTGAGGTGCGTGATGAGGCCGGTCAACCCGCCGCAATGCACACCAGGAATGTCCTGGTCCTCCTGACGACGCTCGCCGGGAGCCGACCTCGGGGACTGCACTTCGCCATCGGGAGTGATGTCGATTCCCTCTCCGATTTCGCGCTCTCCGGCGTTGCTCCGGGCCGACTGGCGTCGGCGCTGCAGGCCGCGGCGAGATTCGTCGCCGGAGGCACTCCCTGGTGCCTGTCCGTGGACGCCACCGACCGGGACAATCTCGCGGTGAGCATATCCCGCCACGGCCGAAAGCTGCACGCGGGGGTGATCAACCGTTCCGACCTGGGATTGACCGCGGCCGGCTCCGGCGACCAGGCCGTCGACCTGGACAAATTCGTGGCGGCCTTTGCACTGATCGCGCTGTCCTCGAGCTATCCGGATGTCGCGGGGCTGGCCGGCACGACATCCTGGCGGTCTCTGGGCCTGCACTTCGTGGCCTCCACGGAACTCCGTGACGATGACGACGATTCTCGGGCCATCGCTATCCTGGGCCATGCCGTCGATCTGGACCCCGGCAATCACCCGGCCGGCCTCATGCTGCAGTACCGCCGGAACCGCTACGTCACCGAGTTCGACGCACTCCGCCGCTACGCGGACTGGCTCAGCGCCGAGGCGGCGCACCTCGAGGCGGAACACTCCCCCACCCGGAATGCAGACTACGCGTTGCACTACCAACGTGTGCTCCTGAACTACGTTGTCACCGTGGTGAACCTCGTCGCCATCGGCGGACACGGACCTGACCCGAGCACCGGCCCGGATGCGAGCCGCGCGCGGGATCGAGCGCTGCAGCTCGTGCGCCTGATCGATGCCCGCACGGGAGAGAAGGAGGGCGAGCGGGCGGGCGGGAGCGGTGAACTCCCTCTGCTGGAGCAAAAGATGCGTCTGGTGGCCGCCACCGGCTACGTCGCGCTGGGCGGGTCAGCGGACCTCCTGGAGGTCGGCAGCCGACTCACCGAGGCAGCCATCTCGGCGTCGCCGTGGGTGCGCTACGATCTGGGCTGCATGCACTACGCCCAGAGCGAGGAGCAGACGAACCCGGAGCGCCGGAAGGAACTGGAGGAGCTCGCTCTGGAGCACCTCGAGTACGCGATGATCGCTCCGCGGCCTCGCTCGTTCGTCTGGAAGGACCCGATGCTCGTCCGGCTGCATGCCGATTCCCGTTTCCAGAAGCTGGCCCGCAGCCCTCGCCCCGATTTCTGGGATCTGGAGCCGCTCCGGCCGTATCGCCGGCAATTCGCCGCCTTGGGGATCACCAGCCCGCTTCGTCTGTCGACCTTCGCCGGAAGCAGGGCGGAACTCGGCGACTACCTGGGGTCCGGCCGGCTACGGACCCTGGCCCTGCTGGGCGTCTCCGAACTGGCGAACCGCACCGAGGTTCTCTCCCTGCTGCCCTGGGCCGAGGAACTGCTCAGCCGGTACAAGGTCGAGCTCGTGTCCGAAATCGTCGAGGAGGGCATTCTCGGCTCCGCGGAACTCGGCAACCTGACTGAGCAGGAGCGTGACCTGCTGAGCACCAAGGTCTTCCGATCACTGGAGCACCGGTACGGGTTTGAGGGGTTCGACTTCCTGCGGGTTGCCGGGTGGGTCGACTCCCTGGTGCCCTGACCGCCCCAGCGGCCCGGGCCCGGCCAGGTGCGCAACTCGGTGAGCATTCCCGAAATGTGAGCATTCCCGAAATTCTCAGGACTCGACCAGCACGATCACGGCCTGCACGGCCACGTAGACCGCGATGATCAGAACGAGAACGGCGAATCCGCGTTTCAGCACCGAGTCGGACAGTCCGCGGGCGAGCCGGCCGGCGATCAGTGACGCCGCCATGGCCGTCGCGGCGAATGCACCGGTCACCGCCCAGTCGATCTGCACGTCACCCAGGTGCGCGGTGAACCCGGCGATCGAGTTGATGACGATGATGACCAGAGAGGTTCCCACGGTCACGCTCATGGGCAGGCCGAGTACGAGGGTGAGCGCGGGCACGATGAGGAAGCCTCCGCCGACGCCGAGCAGCCCGGTCAGGAAACCGACCACCGCGCCGGTGGCGAGCGCGCGGGGCAGGCAGCTGCGCCACCTCACTCCCCCGCCGGGGAGAGCGCAGGGGCCGCCGCCACCCCGGATCGGCATCAGCATGCGGATGCCGGCGATCACCATGATCACGGCGAAGGCCAGGAGCAGAATCCCCGGGTCGAGCAGCCGGTTGACCATGGTGCCGAGGAAGGCGGTCGCCACCCCGGCGGAGCCGACGATCAGGGCCAGCCGCCAGTTGACGCCGCGACGAATCCGCGGGAGCACGGCGACGGCGGAGGCCGCTCCGACCACGATCAGGGAGGTGGGGATCGCCTCCTCCAATGGCAGCCCGACCCCGTAGACGAGGGCCGGCACGGCGATGATCGCCCCGCCGCCGCCGACCATGCCCAGCAGCGACCCGACGACGAGCCCCAGGGCGAGTGCGGCAATGATCACGGTTGGGCAGGCAGAACGGTGGGCAGCCGCTGCGCGGTCCACTCGAGCATGCCGTCGTGAAGCTCGGGGGTTGCCCGAACGTCGACAATCTGAGCCTCGGCCAGGCGGCTGAAGACCTGCTGCGGGGTGAGTTCCATCATGGGTGCCTTTCCAGGGACAGACTAGGGCGGAATCGAGCCCACAGAACCAGGAGGAGTCGGGTCAGCGCCACGGCGCATGCGTAGTTCGCTTCCCCGTCATGGGTTAGTCGGTCAACTCGGCCAGGCTGAGTCCGGCGGTCGCGGCCTCGTCGAGGTACCCGTCGACGTGCCCGACCTCACGGCCGGCGCGCTGCAGCAGGCTCCCCGCCCACGCGCGGGGAGGAGACGCCCGGGGCACCCGGGGCCAGGGCGTGCGGCTCGGTGCCGATGGCGGCATTGGGCGCGCCGGGGCCCTGCGTGTTCGCAGGGGCCGTGTGCGAGTAGTAAGAGGGGGCACGCGGTGAGGTTTGCGATCAGGCAACCTGCGACGCTTGACCCTAATACCCCATGGGGTATATTCTGGACTCATGGCCACCATTGACACCACCGAGAAAACCCTCGACCAGACGATCACCGACAACTCCATCGTGCTGGTGGACTTCTGGGCGGCGTGGTGCGGCCCGTGCCGCATGTTCGCGCCCACCTTCACCGCCGCGTCCGAGAAGCACCCCGACATCGTGTTCGCCAAGGTCGACACCGAAGCCGAGCAGAGCCTGGCCGCGGCCGCGGGCATCCGTTCCATTCCGACGCTGATGGCCTTCCGCGACAAGGTGCTCGTCTTCTCCCAGCCCGGCGCCCTGAACGCCTCCTCCCTGGAAGAGGTCATCACCGCCGTGCGGAGCCTCGATATGGACGAGGTGCACGCCGGCATCGCCGCCCGCCAGGCCGCCCGCCAGGCCGCCGACCAGGCGTCTGCCTAACCGGCCTCGAGCGGCAGCCGGATCGTGATCACGGCTCCCGCGCCCGGAGCGGATATCGCCTGGATCGTCCCACCGTGGCTGCCGACGATTTCCCGCACCAGGGCCCGGATGCTACCGCTCCCGTTCTCCATGCACTCTCCACACGCTCCACACGCTCCCAAGGCTGCGGGTGGTGCACGCCAGCGCGGGAGGTGCGGGCATTACGGGGTGGTGACGATTGGGAGACCGGTGGAGACGGTGGCAGCGGACATGGCACCGGCATCCGTCACCGAAGTGAATCCGAGATCGCCCATCCGGGCCACGGCTGCTGCCGACCGGCTGCCCGACCGGCAGTACACGACGTAGTCGCCGTCGGTCGGCAATGCGGACACCTGACTGTCGAAGTCGGATGCCTGCACGTCGATGTTCATCGCGCCGTCGAGGTGACCGGCGGCGTACTCCCCCGGGGTGCGCACGTCGATCACGACGGAGTCGGCAGAAACGGACGGCCGCGCCGCCGGGGCCGCCGGCGCGGAGCAGGCGGTGAGGCCGAACAGGGCGGCACCGGCCAGGACGAGTGCTGCGACGAGGTTCTTCATGCCTAGTTGCAGGTGCAGCGCTGAGCGGGCGGAACATCGGCCATGACGCTGTCGACGTGCTCGCCGCAGCCGGTCCAGGTGATCTTGCCGCAGCGGTTACAACGAATGGGACTGCACATGGGTGACTCCTTCTCGGTTCAATGTAGATCCCAATATACCCCCTAGGGTATCAAAAGCGCCAGCGCGGACCTCCTCCGAAACTCTCCTCTCCCGAGGTTCCTCCCCTGGGGTTCCTCCCCTCCCGGGGTCCCTCCTCCCCGTGGTTCCTCCTCCCCGTGGTTCCTCCTCCCCGTGGTTCCTCCTCCCCGTGGTTCCTCCTCCCCGTGGTTCCTCCTCCCCGTGGTTCCTCCTCCCCGTGGTTCCTCCTCCCCGGGGTTCCTCCTCCCCGGGGTTCCTCCTCCCCGGGGTTCCTCCTCCCCGGGCCGGGAGCCCCTGCTCCCACGACCTCTGCTCAGCCGCCGCGGACCAATTCGACGGAGATTTTCCGATTTTCGGCCTGTTTGGGCCCGAAACCGGGCTCCAGAGCCAAAATCTCCGTCGAATTCGTTAGGGGCGGGGGTTCGGACGGGGCACGGGATGGGGAGCGGGAGCGGGGACAGTATGGGGAGCAGCAGCAGGAGGAGGAGGAGCAGCAGCAGGAGCAGCAGCAGGAGCAGCAGGCCGACGGGCAGGCCCGAGCCTGGGGGCCAGTTCGTCGAGGGCGGTGATGGTGTGGTCCGGTGCCACGAAGAAGCTGGGGTAGCTCTCGCCGGTGCGGTTCAGCCACGCGGTCTGGAGGCCCGCCCGGGCGGCGCCGTGGATGTCCCAGGGGTGCACGGCGACCAGGAGCAGGTCAGACGGCTGCACCCCGCAGGCATCCGCGGCGTAGTCGTAGGCGGACCGCACCGGCTTCCACGCCGGGGCGTCTTCCACCGTGAGCAGAGCCTCGAAGTCACCCCGGAGACCCGCCCTGGTTAGCAGGGACTCGGCCACCTGCGCGGATCCGTTGGAGAAGGTCACGAGGCGTAACCCCGCTTGCTTCAGCTTGAGGATGCCGTCGGCAATGTCCGGATGCACGCTCAACGTTTCGAAGCCGTCCATCACATGGCGCACCGCGTCGTCCCGGCTGCGGGTCAGGGAGACATCGCGCAGTACCCCCTGCAGAATCTCGGTGCCGATCGCCGAGAACTTCCCGGTTCCGCCGGCGGCGGCGAGAGCGAAGCCGTCCCGCAGCAGCGAGGCGAACCAGACCTGGGCCAGGTAGGCAGGGGCACCGACCTCCACGAACCGGGCACTCAGCGGGGACATATCGGAGAGGGTCTCGTTGACGTCGAAAACGATCACGGAGGGCGTGCGGGTCATGGCTGGTTCCTTTGGTCGGTGGAGCAGATCGGTGGAGCAGATCGTGGAGCAGGTCGGTGGAGCAGGTCGGGATTTCTTCTCAAACGAAGAAGAACCGCAAAAGTTCTGTCTCGAATCCTTCAGAAGACCACTTGATCTTGCAGCAGTCTTCATACAGCAGCCGATACAGGTCCGCTGGAACAGCCGTCCAAGCCTCTGCACAACTCAAGCTCTGCACAATTCAACGTCGAAGGAATGCACATGACTATCTATCAAGACGATACCCAGGCTGTCGAAGCTCTCAAGAACGCAGCCGGAAGCAGTTGGGACGCGATCAACCCGGAGTCGGTCGCCCGCATGCGCGCACAGAACCGCTTCAAGACCGGCCTCGAAATCGCGCAGTACACCGCCGACATCATGCGCAAGGACATGGCGGAGTACGACGCTGACTCCTCCGTCTACACGCAGTCCCTCGGGGTCTGGCACGGGTTCATCGGCCAGCAGAAGATGATCTCCATCAAGAAGCACCTGAAGACCACGAACAAACGCTACCTGTACCTGTCCGGTTGGATGGTCGCCGCCCTGCGGAGCGACTTCGGCCCGCTCCCCGACCAGTCCATGCACGAGAAGACGGCCGTTCCCGCGCTGGTCGAGGAGCTCTACACCTTCCTCCGCCAGGCCGACGCCCGCGAGCTCGACCTGCTGTTCACGGCCCTGGACGGTGCCCGCACCGCCGGAAACGACGCCAAGGCAGCGGACATCCAGAACCAGATCGACAACTACGAGACCCACGTCGTGCCGATCATCGCGGACATCGACGCCGGGTTCGGCAACCCCGAGGCGACATACCTCCTGGCCAAGAAGATGATCGAGGCCGGTGCCTGCGCCATCCAGATCGAAAACCAGGTCTCGGACGAGAAGCAGTGCGGTCACCAGGACGGCAAGGTCACCGTCCCCCACGAAGACTTCATCGCGAAGATCAACGCCGTGCGGTACGCGTTCCTCGAGCTCGGGATCGACAACGGCATCATCGTCTCGCGCACCGACTCGCTCGGTGCCGGCCTGACGCAGAAGCTCGCCGTGACCTACCAGCCCGGAGACCTCGGCGACCAGTACAACGCCTTCCTCGACGTCGACGAGATCACCGAAGCCGAGCTCGGCAACGGAGACGTCGTCATCAAGCGCGACGGCAAGCTGCTGCGCCCCAAGCGCCTCGCGAGCAACCTGTTCCAGTTCCGTCAGGGCACCGGTGAGGCCCGCTGCGTGCTCGACAGCATCACCTCGCTGCAGAACGGCGCGGACCTGCTCTGGATCGAGACGGAGAAGCCGCACGTCGCCCAGATCGCCGGGATGATGCACGAGGTACGCAAGGTCATCCCGAACGCCAAGCTGGTCTACAACAACAGCCCGTCGTTCAACTGGACCCTCAACTTCCGTCAGCAGGCGTACGACAACATGCTCGCGGAGGGCAAGGACGTGTCGGCCTACGACCGAGCCAAGCTCATGAGCGTCACCTATGACGAAACCGAGCTCGCCCAGATCGCCGACGAGAGCATCCGCACCTTCCAGCGCGACGGCTCGGCTGAGGCCGGCATCTTCCACCACCTCATCACCCTGCCGACGTACCACACGGCCGCGCTGTCCACCGATGACCTGGCCAAGGGCTACTTCGCCGACCAGGGCATGCTCGCCTATGTGAAGGGCGTGCAGCGGCGCGAGATTCGCGAGGGGATCGCCACGGTCAAGCACCAGAACATGTCCGGCTCCGACATCGGTGACAACCACAAGGAGTATTTCGCCGGCGAGGCGGCACTGAAGGCCGGCGGCACCAACAACACGATGAACCAGTTCGAGGAACCGGCGCTGAGCCACTAGGCACTGAGCCACTAGGCACTAGGCACTAGGCACTAGGCACTAGGCACTAGGCACTGAGCCACTCTGCACTGAGCCACTGATCCGAGTTCTGCAGAGGTCGTAGCGACGAAGCCCCAGTCGAAGGACTGGGGCTTCGTCGTCGTTGCGATGAACGGATGCCCGCGCCGGCCCGGTTGCGCCTCCCGTCGGATCCCAGCAGGCTCTGGGCATGACCCTCCACCGTGACCGTCAGGCAGAGATCGTGCACATCCTCTCCCGCAGCGGATTCCACTTGCTCGCCGCCCATTCGGACCTGACGAGGCGCCTGCCGCTGCCGGGTTTCCTCGACCCGCTCACACGGGAGCGCTGCACGTCAAAGAGGTCCTCAACTCCCCCGAGATCATTCGGCGCGCGCTTCAGGAACTCGGCCCGACCTTCGTCAAGCTCGACCAGATCCTGTCCTGGGCTCGTTCATCGCCATCGACGCGCGACTGGCCCAGGTGCGGCTGAACCTGATTCGGTGACATCGCGGCCGGCTTCCTGATGAACGTTCGCCCGGTCGGTGAGGTCCACTTCAGGTTGCCGGCCGGCCGGTGCACGTAGATGAGGAGATTTTCGGGACATGCCGGTTCTGACNGCACGTAGATGAGGAGATTTTCGGGACATGCCGGTTCTGACGCCTGGGGTGACCCAGTGTTTCCGGACAGTCCTCCTGAATTCAGGATTGGATAGACAAATGGAACACGAGAAACACAAGCACTTCAGCCCGGAGTTTCGGGCTGCCGCGGTGGCCCGCGTCGCCATCGTGGGCATGAACGGGGCCAGCACGAAGATACACACCCGGCCGGCCGGGAACCTCGGCGGGGAGCAATTGTGGCGCACTGTCTCGGCTCACCAGGCCCCTGCGGAACAGGCCCGACCCCTGCGGGACAGGCCGGACCCCTGCGGGACCTGACTACTGGCGACGCAGCAGGTCCAGGAACTCGTCCGCCATGTTCAGCTGTACCTGCAGCTTTTCCCGCCGTTCGACGGCCTGACCGATGAACCGGCCCAGTTCGTCACGCACCTCCGGGTTGTCCGAGCCTGATTCCCCGCCCTGGAGCGTGTCGATGACCTTCAACAGGTCGATCATCGCGTCGAGCGAGAACCCGAGCGGTTTCATCCGGCGAATCAGGATCAGCCGCGAGAGATCCTCCTGCGTGTACAGCCGGAACCCGCCTTCGGTGCGACCGGACGCCTTGAGCAGGCCGATTTCGTCGTAGTGACGAATCGTGCGCAATGACAATCCGGTCTTCTCGGCCAGCTCGCCAATGTGCATCGTGCCCGTCGCAGCATCCACGGTTATCCCCGATCTTTCTTTCGTCGACTAACACCCAACCCTAACGTTAGGGTAGTGTTTCGGGTGGCGGCTGACATCAGACTGTGAGCCCACCCCCCATTGTCGTCTGTGGCAGTGCCGGCGTGCGCATCGCGGCGCCCCTCCCCTCTCTTCTTTCCCATCCCGGTTTCTCGTTGAGACCCCCTCGTTGGAGGCCCCATGGCTATTCTGCAAAAAACACCCGTGCCCGATCGTTATCAGGCCGAACCGACGGTGATGACCGCGTTGCGCACACCGCGCATCCTCACCCGGGAAGTGCTGGCCGGCCTCGTCGTGGCGATAGCACTCATCCCCGAGGCCATCGCGTTTTCCATCATCGCCGGCGTCGACCCGCGCGTCGGCCTCTTCTCGTCGTTCGTCATGGCCGTGTCCATCTCATTCCTGGGCGGTCGACCCGCGATGATCACCGCCGCCACCGGCGCCATCGCTCTCGTCATCGCCCCGGTCGCCCGTGATTACGGCATGGACTACTTCATCGCCACGGTCATCCTCGCCGGCCTCTTCCAGATCGTCCTGGCCGTGATCGGCGTGGCCAAGATCATGCGGTTCATCCCGCGCAGCGTCATGGTCGGATTCGTGAATGCCCTGGCCATCCTGATCTTCACGGCCCAGCTGCCGCAGCTGCTCGACGTGCCGTTCATGGTCTACCCGATCGTCGCGGCCGGCCTCATCATCATGATCGTGATGCCGCGCATCACGAAGGTCGTTCCCGCACCACTGGTGGCGATCGTCGTGCTCACCATCGCCACCGTCGTCATCGCGATCAACGTGCCGACCATCGGCGATCAGGGTGACCTGCCCCAGAGCCTGCCCGAACTGTTTGTCCCGAACGTGCCGCTGACCTGGGAGACCTTCACGATCATCGCGCCGTTCTCGCTCGGCATGGCCATGGTCGGCATTCTCGAGTCGTTGATGGCCGCAAAGATCGTCGATGAAGTCACCGACACCCACTCGCACAAGACCCGCGAGACCTGGGGCCAGGGGGTCTCGAACATGCTCTCCGGGTTCTTCGGCGGCATGGGCGGATGCGCCATGATCGGCCAGACCATGATTAACGTGAAGGCCTCCGGCGCCCGCACCCGCATCTCCACGTTCCTGGCCGGCATCTTCCTGCTGGTCCTGGTCCTGGGGCTCGGCGACCTGCTGGCCGTCGTTCCGATGGCAGCCCTGGTGTCGGTCATGATCATCGTGTCCTACCTCACCTTCGACTGGCACAGCATCCGTTGGAGCACCCTCAAGCGCATGCCGAAGAGCGAAACGACCGTCATGGTCTCGACCGTGATCGTGATCGTGTTAACCCATAACCTGGCCATCGGCGTTCTCGTGGGTGTCATCGTCGCCATGGTCGCCTTCGCCCGCCGCGTCGCCCACTTCGTGAATGTGGAGCGTACCCTCCCCGAGGACGAACACGGTCCCACCGCCTGCTACACCGTCACCGGGGCCCTGTTCTTCGCCTCCAGCAACGATCTCACCACCCAGTTCGAGTATGCGGACGACCCGGACCGCGTCGTGATCGACGTGTCGAACTCGCACATCTGGGATGCCTCGACCGTGGCCACACTCGACGCGATCACCAACAAGTACGAGCGCCACGGCAAGCGCGTCGTCATCGTGGGCATGAACGAGGCCAGCTCGATGATGCACACCCGCCTGGCCGGGAATCTCGGCGGCGCTCACTAGCAGCTGAGCTCCCCCGCCCGGCGCCCTACAATCCTGCGGTGAGCCCCACGGCGAGCGGAGCCGTCGGCTTGCCGGTGAGGCGAGCGAGGTCGCGGGCGGTGGCCACGATGCCGGCGGGAGCGCCGCGTTGCTTCCCCCTCACCCATCCCCCGCCCACAAACGGATGGCGCGGCAACCCCTGGGGGCGCCGCGCCATCCATTGATGTGACCTTCTAGCGCTTGAAGACGTCCTTGACGTTCTCGCCGGCCTTCTTGGCGCTGGCGGACTTCTGCTCGGCCCGGCCCTCGGCGACCTTGGAGTCGTCGTTGGTCGCCTTGCCTACCGTCTCGGTGGCCTTGCCCTTGAGGTCTTCAGCGGCGTTCTGGATCTTGTCGGATGCACTCATTGGACTCTCGATTCTCGTCGATGTTGTGGAAGCGGCAATCGCACGTGGGTTTGCGGGTCGCCGTAGGACTTACACCCCTTAGACGCACGCTTGACCGAGTTCGTCACGCGTGCACGCGAAATCGCGTGACCCGAATCAGCACGGTGCAGGATCGTGTTCAGTCTGCGTCCGAGCGGAGCACGACCCCGGTCTCCGGTTCAGAGTCCTCCCCAGCTCGCCCGACTATGCTGATCGCGGCGGCAGCGGGTGGCCAATGTGGAAGTGGCGGTGGCGGTGAAGGCTTCGGGATTCGACCTGGATGCCCGGTTGCGGCGCTATCCCTGGGTCTCGCGGGCCTTGAACGCGGAGGCCGTGTACGGCACCGTGCTGACGGCGGGTCTCATTTCCGCATTCTCCCTGTACAACCCCGGTCTCCCGGCCCTCATCGCCCGCACCGTGGGAACCGTCCTGGTGTTCTGGGGCGCGCATGTGTACGCCGAGATCGTCGGCAACCGGGAGATGAGCTGGCGGGAGGCGGTCCGTGAGGCACTGCAACGCTCAGGCGGGTTGCTATGGGCGCTTATCGTGCCGGTAGCCTGCCTGATCGTCGCCGCATTCCTCGGATGGTCGATGAATGCGGCCGTGGACCTCTCACTGTGGGCTGCTGTCGTCACTCTCGCGGTGCTGGGGTGGTGGGCTGCCCGCCAACGGCAGGCCGGTGTACTCGCAAAGCTCGCCACCGCGGCCGGCACGGCGGGCATGGGCCTGGCCCTGATCGCGCTGAAGACGCTGGTGCACTGAGCGCGGCGCGCCGGTCAAACGCTGTCGTCCTCGGCGAGCATGGTGTCGATCTGCCCCATGGCATCACGCATGCCCTCCTCCATGCCCATCTCGGCCATCTGCTCCATCTGCTCTCGACTTTGAAACGTCGACTCCGTGGTCATTCGGGTGCGGCCCTCGACGTCCTCCAGGGTCATGACGGCCAGAATCGAGCCCATTTCGGGAATCGGGTCGCCGTGCTCGTCGGCGAAGCCGTCCTCGAACTCTAACCGGCGCGGCGGCTGGATCAGCGTGGTCACCCACCAGCCGGGCCCCTTCTCCCCCTCCGGGCCGGTCATGTAGTAGTTGGACCGGCCGCCGGGCACGAAATCGTGCCGTTCGAAGGTGGCCGGCCAGGTCGGCGGGCCCCACCAGCGCTCGAGCTGGCGCGGGTCGGCCCAGACCTGCCACACGCGCTCCGGGCTCGCGTTGAAATCGGCCACGAATGTGAGGGTGAGGGCTTCTCTGTCGGTGTTCGAAGTGATGACGGTCATGGTTTCTCCTTCGTGCTCTTCGTTTCCTGGTCTCAGAACAGGATGTCGCTGATTCCCTCCGTGGTGAATACCCCCCTGTGTATAAAAGTAGGGTCAGGGCGAAGGCCGTCTCCCTCCGCTTCTACCTGAGGGCCGCAGCTGGTACAACCGCGCGGGCGTGGAGCGGGTGATGGACTTCTGCACGCCGGACCAGACCGAGCACTTCCTGCGGATGACGCCGCTGGTCGAGCAGGCGATGGTCGACTCCGGAATCATCCTGATCAAGTACTGGCTCGAGGTCGGCGAGGACGAGCAGACCCGGCGGCTCGAAAACCGGATCAACGATCCGCGCAACATGTGGAAGCTCTCGCCGATGGACCTCGAGTCCTACGGCCGCTGGTATGCCTACGCGCGGGCCAGGGACGCCATGTTCGCCGCGACCGACACCGCCTGGGCGCCCTGGTACGTCGCCCACACCGACGACAAGAAGCGGGGCCGCCTCAACATCATCCGCCACCTGCTCAGCCAGGTTCCCTCTGAGCCGTTCGCCGGAATCGACGTCAAACTCCCCGAACGTCAGAAGCGCGAGAACTATCGCGAGCCGAAGCTGACGGTGCGCCAGATTCCGACCCCGTTCTGACAACCGGAGCACACAGTGCACGGAAGACCCGGTCCTGAATGCGTCTGCCCCTGTGCCGGCCGCCGCCTGAACTAGCCTTGGGGTGCACGGTCCAACGGCGGGTGGGGGTAGAAGTGACATTTCTCGAGGGTGCGATCATCCTGATCGCCGGGCTGGCCGCGGGGGTCATCAACGTGGTCGCCGGCGCCGGAACACTCATCACCTTTCCCATTCTCTTGGCGCTGGGCGTGCCACCGATCACGGCGAACGTGTCCAATACCGTGGGTCTGATCCCTGCCTCCGTCGCCGGCGCTTACGGGTACCGACGCGAGTTGCGGACCCAGTGGCGCCCCGTGGCCACGATGGCGCTCTTCTCCGCCGTGGGCGGAATCGTCGGCGGCCTGCTCCTGCTCACCCTGCCCGAAGAGGCGTTCGCCGGCGTCGTTCCCTTTCTGCTGCTGCTGGCCGCGCTGCTCTCGGCGATCCAGCCCAAGGTGGCCGGCTTCGTGCGGCGTAAGGCACCGGCTGCTCCCGCCGGCGCGCTGCTGACCCGAACGGATACGCGTCCCCTGACCCTCGGGCTCAGCCTCGGGGTGCTCGCCATGGGCGTGTACGGCGGGTATTTCGGGGCCGCCCAGGGGGTCGTGCTTCTTGCGCTGCTGGGCATCCTCTGGTCCACGGACATGCACCGGGCCAACGGAGCGAAGAACGTGCTGGCCGGGGTCGCGAACATCGTCTCGGCGGTCATCTTCATCTCCAGCGGAACCGTGGACTGGAGAATCGCGCTCCTGATCGGTATCGGCTCAGCGGCGGGAGGCTGGCTGGGCGCCCGCGTCGGCCGGAAGCTCTCCGCACCGGTCCTGCGCACCATCCTGGTCGTGGTCGCTGTGACCGCCGCCGGGGTGCTCTTCCTGGGCTAGCAGGCGGGTGGCGCGCCACCGTCCGGGACAGTGGCGCGCCAGCGCATGCTACGTGAGAACGCGTGCTATTTGAGAATGCGGATGAGCTTCTTGTTGGCGAACTCGGCGATGCCGAAGCGACCCAGTTCGCGCCCGAAACCGGACCGCTTCACTCCACCGAAGGGAAGCTCGGCACCGTCGAGGAGCGAGCCGTTGATGAACACCATCCCGGCTTCGATCTGGTCCGCAACCCGCAGGGCCTGCTCCGGGTCGGTGGTGAAGAGGTAGGAACCCAGACCGTACGGGATATCGTTGGCGATCTGCACGGCCTCGGCCTCATCCGCCACGCGATAGATGGCGGCGACGGGGCCGAAGAACTCCTCCCGGTAGGCGTCGCTCTGCGGGGACACGTCGGTGAGGACCGTCGGCGAGAAGAATGCTCCCTTGCGTTGCCCGCGGGCGTGGACGGTCGCACCCTGGGCCTCGGCGCGCTGGAGCTGTTCTTCGAGCCCCTCGGCGGCGCCGAGGGAGGACAGCGGGCCCAGCGTGGTGTCCGGCGACAGCGGGTCTCCCGGAACGTTGCCGGTGATCTTCGCCGTGAAGCTCTCCACGAAGGCGTCGTACAGCTCTTCGATCACGATGAAGCGCTTGGCCGCGTTGCAGGACTGGCCAGAGTTGTCCAGACGGGCATCCACGGCCGCGTCGACGGCCTCGTCCATGTTGTCCGTGCTGAGAACGATGAACGGGTCGGATCCGCCGAGTTCGAGCACGACCTTCTTGAGGTTGCGTCCGGCGACCTCGGCGACCGCCGCACCCGCACCTTCAGAACCGGTCAGTGAGACGCCGCAGACCCGCGGGTCCGGAATGATGATGTCGGCGATCTGAGCGCTGGAGGCGTAGAGGTTGCGGTAGGCGCCCACGGGGAAACCGGCATCCGTGAAGATCTGCTCGATGGCGGCGGAGGACTCGGGGCACTGCGAGGCGTGCTTGAGCAGGATCGTGTTGCCGAGCACCAGGTTCGGGCCGGCGAAGCGGGCGACCTGGTAGTAGGGGAAGTTCCACGGCATGACCCCGAGGAGCACTCCGAGCGAGGCGTTGCGGATGAACGCCGAGCCTTCCCCGGCGAGCAGTTCGATCGGTTCGTCGGCGAGGAAGGCCTCGCCGTGCGTCGCGTAGTACGCGTAGATGTCGGCGGCGAAGTCGACCTCGCCGAGGGCCTGCTCGACGGGCTTGCCCATCTCGCGCACGATCAGCTCGGCCAGGTGCTCGCGCCGCTCGGTGTGCAGGTCCGCGACGCGCTGCATGAGGGCAGCGCGTTCGGCCACCGACGTGCGGCGGGTGAACTCGCTGTGGGCACGGTCTGCGGCTCCGATCGCGTCGTTCACCTCGGCATCCGTTGTCAGACCGAAGCTCGGTCCGCTGGCCCCGGTGGCCGGGTTCGTGACTACGTACTTGCTCATTGTTTCTCCCAAGCTTTTCTTCGCTGATGCGGATCGAGAAGCGACCGCTTCGAAACGGGCGGTCGCACTCGTGTCGTTATAGTCTGCCGCTGTCAGGAGTTTTGGGAAGCCAATCGCCTGTTTTTTCTCGGACCTGCCCGGCGTCTGGCGCCGGTTCTCGGTCAACTGTCGGGCTGCACGACCCGGTCCGCGTCCCAGGGCGTGGCCCAGTGCAGCTCCTCGAACATTCGCGACAGCACGATGGCCGTGAACCCCCAGACCAGCTTGCCGTCGACCGTGAACGCGGGCGCCCGGAAGGTATGGTTGCCGAACGAGTGCGCCGTGCTCACCCGGTTGGCCGGGTCGAGCAAATCGGCCACGGGCATCCGGAACACCTCGAGGGTTTCGTCGTGATCGATGGCGGCCACCTGGGACGGGCGCGTCCACCAGGCCGGCACGGGCGTGACGAGGTGATTGCTCACGGGCACCGCCAGCGACGGCAGCGTGCCGAGCGGTTCGAGCCCGGCCGGGTCGAGCCCGGTCTCCTCGACGGCCTCGCGCAGCGCCGCCGCGATCGGGCCGGCGTCGCCGTCCTCGAGCCGGCCGCCCGGGAAGGCGATCTGCCCTGGATGACTGCCGAGCGTCGCGGCCCGGCGCAGCAGGAGCACATCCAGGTCCCGGCTCACGTGCCCGCTCCCGAGTTGTGGAGTGTGAGCCGTCGCCTGAGCCGGCGCGACAACCCGGGCAGGCGCGGCGTCGAGAACGCCGAAGAGCACGAGCACGGCGGCACGGCGGGCGCGGGGCGAGTCCGGCAGCACCCGGGACAGGTCGGTGTGCCAGTCGAGGCCGCGCGCGCAGAGCGCCGCGATTTCGTCGCGAGGGTGCTCAAGACGAGAGTGATCAGGCACGCCGTGCACGTTACCAGCCGCCCTGCAGCACCTCGTCGAGCCGGTCCACGAAGAAGTCCGCGCTCTCCCGGCTCAGGCACAGGGGCGGCTTGATCTTCAGCACGTTCTGCCGCTCCGAGGCGGGCTGCACGATCACGCCCAGTTCCAGCATCCGTTCGCAGATGGCGGCGGTCTCGCTGGTCGCCGGCTCCCGGGTGTCCCGGTCGCGCACGAGTTCGACCCCCTGGTAGAGGCCCATGCCGTGCACCTTGCCGATCATCGGATGCCGCGCCGCGAGTTCCGCGAGCCGGCCCGCCAGGTGTCGGCCGACGGCATCCGCATTCTGCTGCAGCGCTTCGTCCCGGATCACGTCGAGCACGGCCAGGCCCGCGACGCAGCTGACCGGGCTGCCGCCGGCCGAGGAGAAGAAGTTGCCCTCGCGGGCCAGAGATTCGGCGATGTCCCGGCGGGTGAGCACCGCACCGAGCGGGTAGCCGTTACCCATGGCCTTGGCCACGGTGATGATATCGGGCACGACCCCCTGCTGCGCCGAACCCCAGAAATGGCTGCCCAGACGCCCGTAGCCGACCTGAACCTCGTCGGCGATGCACAGACCGCCGCGGGCGCGGATGTGCTCGTAGACCCGGGAGAGGTAGCCTGCCGGGGGCACGATGCCGCCGGCATTGCCCAGCACGGGTTCAGAGATGAAGGCGGCCAGGTCGACCCCCGGGCCGCTCGGATCGTCCAGCAGCCGGGCCAGATCGGCCGCGTATTCCGCCGCCGCCCCGGCGCCTCGGTGCGTGCCGCGATACGCGTTGGGGACATCCGCGATGTGCACCCAGCCGGGCCGGGAGGCCGCCGCGTAGGGGTTGTCGAAGGCCGAGGTCGACACCGCGTCGGAGGCCATGGTCCAGCCGTGGTAACCCTCGCGCAGAGCGACGACGTTGCCGCGGCCGGTGTGGATCCGGGCCAGGCGCAGGGCCAGGTCCACGGCCTCGCTGCCGCTGTTGACCAGCAGCACGGTGTCGAGGGACGGGTCAGGCGATTTCTCGACGATGCGTTCGCAGAGGTCGGCGAGCGCCGAGTAGAGGAACCGGGAGTTCGTGTTCAGCAGCGCCAGCTGGTCGCTCACGGCCCGGGTGAACCGGGGGTGGCTGTGCCCGATCACCGCGACGTTGTTGACCATGTCAACGTAGGAACGCCCCCGGGTGTCGATCAAAAGGTCCCGCCAACCGCGTTCGATCTGCGGCGGCCGTTCGTAGTACTTCTCCTGCGCCGCGGCCATCACGGCGCCGCGCCGGGTCAGTTCGGTTGCCGGATCGGCGACGGATGCCTGCGGCGCCAATCCGAGCAATCGCGCCGGGTCCGGGGCCATGCCCGCCCACGCGACGGCCAGAGAGCCCCGGGTGAAGTGCGGGGGAAGCAGCCCCGGGCGGGCCACCTCCTGCACGGTCACGCGGGCGACCGGCGTGTCACTGGTCGGCGTGTTTCTGTCCGGCGTGCCAGTGCTCGGCGTGATTCTGTTCTGCGTGTCGCTGTTCTGCGTGTCGCTGTTCTGCGTGTCGCTGTTCTGCGTGTCGCTGTTATGCGTGTCGCTGTTCTGCGTGTCGCTGTTATGCGTGTCGGGGATCGGTCTCGCGACCCCGAGGAGCACCCCCGCGGCGACCGATATCCCCGGCGAGAGGCTCGACGTGATCCCGCCGATGCGTAGCTCGCCGGCGGCCAGGGTCAGGACCAGGCTGTCCGGGCCGACCTCGGCGACCACGGCGTGCGCGGGCGCGACGATCTCCGACTCGGCAGCCAGGAAGACCTCGGTGAACAGGGCGAAGGTGTCGGGTTCCCGACGTGCGAGCGGCTCGGTTCGGGTCAGCCGGAACTGGCCGTACGGGGCGACGGCGGCGCTGCGCCGGGCGAGAGCGGCACTCGTCAGCTGCAGCTCGGCATCCGTTTGCTGCCACAGACCGTCGGCCAGAGCCGGGCTGGTCACGGAGAAGTCGAGCATCTCGTAGTCGCCGCCCATCAGTGCGGGGATCATCGGCACGATCGCCTCGGCCGGCACGTTCCTATCAGGCGCACCCCGGTCAGGCGCATCCCGGCCGAGCGCATCCCGGCCCAGCGCACCCCGGCCGAGCGCCTGCCGGATGGCCGCCTCCGCTTCCTCCCAGCCGATCGCGCTGGCCGCGGCGAACACCCGCCACTCCGCGTCCATCCGGTGCCGGGCGTAGTCGTTGTGCGCGTCAATCTGCACCTGCTGCTCACCGCTGGCCACCAGCACCGCCCCGCGCAGCACGATCAGCGGCCAGAGCGCGACGATCTCGTCATCGGTCAGAGGAACGACCTCGTCGAAGGCGACGATGGCCCCGAGCGCCGCCAGCGGGTTGTCCGGCAGATGGTGCAGAACGGAGGCCGCCGTGACCGCCAGTTCCGCCACCAACCATCCGGTGCCCAGGTCGCCGAAGTCGATCACTCCCTCGGGCAGGTGGTGGCCGTTCGACAGCACCCGGCAGATCACGTTGTCGTCAGTGATGTCGCCGTGGATCGTCTGCAGTCGAAGCGTGGGTATGACGGTCGCGAGGCGCGCGGCGGCGCTGTCGGCGATGGCCCTCAGCTGCTCCCGGGTCTCTTCTGCCGGCACCCAGTGCACGAGCAGGTCGATCACGGCCTTCGCGTTGCGCAGGTCCCACTGCAGAGTGCGGTCGAGGCCCTCCGCCGCGAAGTCATGCAGGTGCAGCGCGGTGGTGCCCGAGAGCCGGCCGAGCGCCCGGACCACGGGCGGGGCCAGGTAGCCCTGCGCCTCGAGCGACGGGCCCTCGAGGAAGGTGAGCAGCCGAACGGGGAGGCGGGCGGCATCCGTTGCCTGCCACTGCTGGCGGCTCGCACCGTTCAACCCGCGCACCGGCTTCGGCACCTGCATGCCGCGCTCGGCCAGAAACTCCATCACGGCGTCCTGCGCGGCCAGCTCCGTGGCGGAGAAGGCCGGGTTGTCGACCTTGAGCACGTAACGCTGCGCGCTGCTCCCCGCGGGGTGATCGGTGCCGGCCTCGGCGCCGGCGCCGAAACGGGTGCTGATCAAGAAGTTGCGGTCCTGCTGGCTACCGAGCTCGCGGGCCGTGCCCTCAAGGCCGAAGAGGGAGGCCGCCATCGACTCCGCATCCGCCGCGGTGATATCCGGGCGCACGAGCCCCTGGCCACTGAAGAAGTCAAAACCAGGCACGTCGACGCTCCTCGCAGATGATGCAATGAATCCTGCCAGTTTGGCACCAGGGTCGCTTGTTCTGTGCGCCCAACGCTCACTTCACGCGCAACTCGGAGCCCGGCGAGCAGGGGTGACATCATCAAGGGAGACAGCGTGGTCGTCTCAGCCCGAGGGACGCGAACAATCACTCTCGCTTCCCGGGAACGAACAACGACCGAAAGCCGCGGTAGTGGACCACCCAGCAGAGCCCTCCGACATCCGTCTCATCGTCTCAGACATGGATGGCACACTTCTCGATGACGACGGCAAGGTGCCCGCCGCGTTCTGGCCCCTTCTCGGTGACCTCCACCGGGCCGGGATCCTGTTCGTGCCCGCCAGCGGGCGCCAGTACCAGACCCTGCACGGCATCTTCGGCGAGCACGACGGACTCATCTACATCGCGGAGAACGGCACCAACGTCGTTCAGGACGGCGTCAGCATCGACCTCGAACCCGTGGAGCCCACGATCATCGCCCCCATCGTGGACTGGGTGCGCACGACGGCCGCGGCGGGCGCCGACCTGGGGCTCGTCGTGTGCGGCGCCCGGAGCGCCTACATCGAGCGCGGCGATGCGCACTTCGTCAGCCAGGTTCGCCAGTACTACGCAGCGGTCGAGGTCGTTGCGGATGTGCAAGCGGCCGCCCTCGACGACGTCATCTTGAAACTGGCGATCTACGACCCGGCCTTCGCCGAAACGCGCAGCGGGCCGGCGCTGCGCGGCCTCGGGCTTCCGTCGGAGATCGTGGTCTCGGGCCAGAACTGGGTCGATGTGATGCGCCAGGGAGCGAACAAGGGCCGGGCGCTGGAACGACTGCAGCAGCAGCTCGGAATCAGCCGGGCTCAGACGATGGCATTCGGCGACTACCTCAACGACGCCGAGATGCTCGATGCCGCCGGGCACTCCTATGCCATGGCCAACGGCCACCCGAGCATTCTGGCGCGCGCCATGAACATCGCGCCGCCCTGCTCGGAGGCTGGCGTGGTCCGCAGCATCCGCGCCGCCCTGCCGCACCTACAGGGCGAACCGGTGAGCGTCTGACCGCCTGACCCGTCTGACCGCCGGCGACTCCCCCGACTGGCTGCCTCGCTAGTTGGCTGGCTAGTTGGTTGGCTGGCTAGTTGGGTTGGCTAGTTGGCTAGTTGGCTGGAACGCTGGAACGTTGGAACGCTGGAACGCTGGAACGGTCCGAACGAATTCGACGGAGATTTTGCCGAAAACGAGCCCAAATCGGCCGGGCGAGCGCTCTCTCTTCAAAATCTCCGTCGAATTGGTTCGAACTGGCGCGGCACCCTCTGCGTCAAGCTGCTTGTGAGTCACTTCACAAGCAGTAGGAGGCAAGGGAATGTCGATCAGCCCGGGGTTCAACGCGGCGGAGATCCGCGAGTTCGTCCATGAG
>NZ_SOGK01000015.1:0-23030 GCF_004564305.1 Cryobacterium sp. TMT3-29-2 | reverse complement strand
CTCGATCGGGCACGTCACGCCAGTGGACTTCGAGATGCAATACTCGTCACAGGCCGCAGAGATCCAACTCGCCGCTTAACCCGTGTCCACTCTCCGGGGTCAAGGCCAGGGATACCCCAGCCGAGCGAATCCGTGATCTACTAATCCCGGCCTCAACCACCGCAGTGTTGCAACGACTGCTTGAAACCGCCCGGTTGCACTCTCGATAACGTGCCCCGTGAGAGCCGCCGTGACTCGTGAAGATGTCAGATACCTGCACTCAATCCGGGGGCCCTCCCCACCACCACCAAGCATCCCCACCGGCCCAACGGTCTCAGCGGAAGGTGCCGACTACGCTGCTTCACCCAGGTACTGCCACCGATTCTCCGGGTTGAGCAATCCAGCACCCACCATCTCAAGCGCAGAGCGGTAATCGGCGAGGTTCGTGCGGGCCCGCGGGTACCGCGGCCACACCCGTTCCCCGGGCGTGCTCGCCTCAAACAACGGCCGGCTCGACACATGCGGGCGCCGCGGCCGAGACCTGGGCGCTGACATCATCGTGGTCAGTTCGTCCTGCCACCACGCCCACACCTCCCGCTCAATCCGATACCGCTCCGCCCGAGCCAGCAAGGTCCCGAGCACGTTCAGCTGGTGGGCAGCCTGGTTCCGGAGATCCAGCTTCGACCTCGTCCACCCATCACGGTGCACGACCAGGAGCTTGTGACGCCGGAGACGACTAAGGGTCGTAGCCGTGTGCCGGGCAGTAACGCCCAGGAAACGAGCAGCCGAATCGACAGTGAGGGAAGGGTGCTGACGTAGTAGGGCGTAGGGCTTGCCGGCAAGATGCCCGAGGCCCCGGCTAATGAAACGGCTCCAACTGTTCCTGACGGCATCACCGTCACGGTTTCGACAGTGGTATCACGCTGATATCCCGCCCCGGGGGAGCGAGCGAGGGGTTCCAGTGTTGGGTCGTCGCTGATTCCCGCTGGTCGAACCGCTCCCAGAACGCAACGTTGGGACTTGGACAGGGGAAGCGTCCCTGCGTATCTATCGAGGGCATCGCACTGCCCGCCATCTTGTGCCAGACGAGCAGTGGCCAGTCAAGTGCGGTCGTGATAAACATGAGCTAAGCCCATTTTCCGCGCAGCCTGAGACTCTGCTCGGATATTCATCCTTAGAGCACCTCCGACAGTCAAAAATGGTCTCACGTTTTTCATTGTCAAAGATTCAGGGAGTGAAAGAAATGAAAGCAGTCGTTTACAAAGGTCCCAACGAAGTCAACGTTGAAGAAGTTCCCGATGCCAAGATCGAACGTCCCACTGACGTTCTCGTTCGCATCACGGCCACAAATATTTGCGGTTCAGATTTACACATGTACGAGGGACGCACCGATTTCGAAGTTGGACGCACGTTCGGTCACGAAAACATGGGTGAGGTCATCGAGGTCGGTAACGGCGTCGACAAAGTCAAGGTCGGCGAGCACGTCGTGCTGCCATTCAATATTTCCTGCGGGTTCTGTAAGAACTGTGAGCGCGGTTTCACCAACTACTGCATGACAACTCAGCCAGACCCGGTTGGCGCGGGCGCAGCCTACGGCTTCGCTGGAATGGGCCCGTATCCCGGCGGGCAGGCCCAAATGCTGCGCGTGCCCTACGGCGACAACAACTGTTTGCGCCTGGGAGAAGATGCCATAGAAAAGCAAAACGACTACGTGATGCTCTCGGACATCTTCCCTACCGGCTACCACGCTACTGAGATGGCCGGCGTGATGCCGGGTGACACCGTCGTAGTCTATGGAGCCGGTCCAGTCGGGTTGATGGCCGCCCTGTCTGCCACGATCAAGGGCGCAAGCAAAGTCTGGGTCGTGGACCGACGCCCGGACCGGCTGGCCCTTGCCGAGCAGATCGGTGCGATCGCCATTGATGACTCAAAGACGGACCCGGTTCAGTTCGTTCTGGACCAGACAAAGGGTATCGGCGCAGACCGAGGATGTGAATGCGTGGGTTACCAAGCCCACGACCCCCAGGGCACCGAAGACCCCGCAATGACTCTGAATCAGCTCATCCGGTCCGTGCGCATCACCGGGGGAATCGGCGTTGTTGGCGTCTTCCTGCCAGCAGATCCCGCCGGCTTCGACGAGAACGCCAAGCAGGGCAAGCTTGCCATCGACTACGGCCTGCAATGGCTCAAAGGCCAAAATATTGGCAGCGGCCAATGCCCGGTGAAGAAGTACAACCGGCAATTGCGCGACCTGATCGCCGTAGACAAGGCCAAGCCATCCTGGATCGTTTCCCACGAGATCCCCCTCAGCAAAGCCGCCGACGCCTATAAAAACTTCGACGAACGCACCAACGGGTGGACAAAAGTCATACTCAAGCCCTGATAGGCCAAAGCCTGACCGGCCCGGTCAACGCCGCCCTCGCGGCGCAAGCCAAGACATGACACAGCTGCGAGAAACTAGCCCGCAGAGTTACCCGTTTTGCCTGGCGTGTGAAATGCGCGGGGAGGCCCCGTGATTGGGGCAGATATTAGATACCTGCCCTTAACTCGGGGTCTCTCCCAAGCCACAAGCAACGCAACATCACGGCAACTTACCCAGAAACAGGCGCCAGCGCACGGCGGCGCACACACCGCAAATCTCCGGCAAAGACGTCCCCAAGATGCAAGACTTAATTGGCAACTTCCTCTCCCCGAACGGTGCCTGCTATGCGGCCTCACCCAGGTACTGCCACCGGTTCTCCGGGTTGAGCAGACCCGCCCCCACCAGCTCCAGCGCTGAACGATGATCAGCCCTGTTCGTGCTGGCCCGCGGGTACCGCGGCCACACCCGCTCACCCGGCCGACTCGCCTCAAACAACGGCCGGCTCGACACATGCGGGCGCCTCGGCCGCGACCTCGGCGCTGACATCATCGTGGCCAGCTCGGCTTGCCACCACGCCCACACCTCCCGCTCGATCCGATACCGCTCCGCCCGAGCCAAAAGTGTTCCCACCACGTTCAACTGCAGGGCTGCCTGGTTCCTAAGGTCCTGCCTCGACCTGGCCCACCCATCACGGTGCACGACCAAGAGCTTGTGACTCCGGAGACGGCTGAGGATCGTGGCCGTGTGCCGGGCCGTGACACCCAGGAGACGAGCTGCGGAGTCAATGGTGAGGGACGGGTGCTGGCGCAATAGAGCGTAGAGCTTGCCGGCGAGGTGTCCCAGGCCGCGGCGGGTGAAGAGGTCGTGGCGTTGGTCAGTGAGTTGTTCCTCGAGCAGAGCGACGAGATAGGTACGGGTGTTAAAGAGCTCAGCTGCAGAACGACCTGACGGCGACGAGATTTCGTGAGCGGGGCGGGGGTTATTAATTGGTTGTGACCGGACTGTACTGGGACCTGTGGATAACGTGGAGGCTAGGCGCCATTCGGCGGCGTTGCCGTCGTCGCTCGCACTGACCCGTTCGATGTATCCGGCCGTGGCGAGGGCGGTGAGGGCGTCGGCTGCGGTGGTGCGGCCGAGGCCGCCCATCGGTCCCAGGTCCCGGATCGCGGCGGCGACCGTGCGTTTGCCGGTCTGCAGGGTGAGGTAGGCCAGGGCGCGGAGAATGGTCTGCTGATTCGAGGACGCCTCGGTCCTGCCCCACCGGCCGGGACTGACCCGGAAGCGGGTGAGGAGGGCCTCGACGTCGGTCACGATGGCGTCTAGCTCCGACAGGTCCTGCGGCTCCCGCACCGCTGGCAGTGGGCGCTGGAGGGCTGCGTACTGCTGGGCTTTGTCCCACTGGCGGCCCAGCCGGGCCTGGGCCTCGGCTGCGGCCCGGGGGCGGCGGTCGCCGCGGCCGGTGTTCTTCGTCCGGAAGTGCTCCAGCCCGGGAGCCGTCTTAATGGCATGCTCGACGTCGACCAGCTGCCAGCCGGCGTTCGCGGCCGAGAGCAGGCACATGAACCCGGTCCAGCTCGGGTTGCTGCCGCCATCGATGGTGGCCATATGGGCGGTGCCGGCCGTGCTCAGGCGCCGGTGCGCCTGGTGGTGTGCAGTGATGGGCCCTGACGGGGCACTGTCTTCAGAGCGGAGAGACGGCTTACGCGCCTCAAGCACCGCAGCCAGGGCGGCAAGGTCCGCGGTCGTGGTCGACGGGACAATCAAGCTGTTCAGGTTGCCGCGGAGGACCGTGGAGTAGCTGCCGTCCCTGTGCGGGGACAACGGCGGCCGCGCAGCACCGGTGACAGCGTTCAGGAGCATGCCATGGTCCAAGCGGCGGAAATTCGCCCGTGCCGCACTGGCCACGGGGGAGACGGCGAGCTTCGCGGCGCCGCCCTGGAGGGCGAGCCAGATGTGCCGGCCACCCGTCCCCGACGACTGGCACACGACGTGCTCGATCGCGAGGTCATCGAGGGTGCGGGAGAGGACCTCGCACTCGTCGACAGCTTCCTCCATCAGCTCGGCATCGACGCCGTGCTTGTCCTTACCGTCGAAGTCAAAGCACAGGACCCGGAACAACCCGGTCTCATCAGCCAAGTTCATCGCCCACGGCGTCGTAGGTTCAGCTGGCCCCACACGGTGGATCAGGGGGTAACTGTTCTCGTCCACCCGCCCGTACGCATCCCGCTTCATCACACGCACCTGATCGCGCGGACTCATCCGGCGCGTCAAAGCCCACGCTGTCCACGCTTCAGTGGACACGCCAGACACGCCGGACACAATTCCGGGTGCATTGAGGGGTACGTGCGCTATGCTCTGGGACATAGAGAAACCTCCCGTGAGGGCTGTTGATCTGGATTAGCTCGAACCTCGGGCCGGCAAGCACAGAGGGTTTGAGCTACGAAACTTGCAGTAGCCCGTCGCGAAAGCGACGGGCTCTTTCGTTTAAGCGGCTGGGATGAGCAACTCCTCTTTGGGGTCGCGAATGAGGTCGAGGACAGGCAGTTGGCCCTGGTCCGCGAGAGTTAGGCGCAGTAACGCTTCCAGGTATATACCGGTGGAGACGCCGCTTGCGGCTGCGGCTTGATTGACTTCCGCGCGGATCGCGGGGTCGACTCGTGTTTGGAACAACACCGTGGGGGTGTGGTCCCGACGAATCCTGCTTCCCTTTGCAACGGCCATGGAAACGATCTTGTCGTTAAACCCATTCAAGAGTGCGCGACGCGCGGGGGCGGCTTGATTAAAGTCTTGACTGTCCGAGGAACTCGCCAAGAGCGACGTAGAGCTCCGTGACACGTTCTGGGATGACTGTGTAGCGCACCCACTGGCCGCTTCTGGCTTCGCTGCGCGGGGGAGTGGACTCAATGAGTCCCGCAGTCTCAAGGGCAGCCAGGTGGTTAGATGCCGTCGGCGGGGCGATGCTGAGCGCTGTTGCGACATCGGCGCGGGTGCATGGCCCGTTTTCGCGGATGTGCTTGAGGATTGCCACTCGAGCCCGATTTCCAAATGCGTCGATCGCGGCCTCCACGAGTTCATCGTGAGGGGGACGCACGTAGCGGGGCATCCTGCCATTCTGCCCGACCTCCGCCCTCTTCCATCGTTGACTCAGTCAACCCTAATCATTATATGATTAGCTTATGACGAAGTCGAGCACCACGCTGGCCCGATGCTCTCGCTCGAGGGGGGAGTTGTCAGCCCAGGACGAACTCGAGGACTTGCCCGAAGTCGCGGGTCACGAGATCTCGCCGCGCGGTGAACTTCGTTCCCTGGGGCCGGCGCACGACCCCATCGGGGGCATCGTCCTCGATATAGCCCATACCTCGGAGATCGATCAAAGCGGCATGCACCGCGGGCCGACTCATGGTGTTGCCGATGACGTCGAACAACTCGGCGTAGCTGAGTGGCTTGCGGAGCAGGGCGCGGAGTACCAGGACACGGGAGGGCGCGGAAAACAACTCTTGGAACAACGCCACCCGGTCGGGGGCATGTCTCATCAAATTGTCGTCACGGGCCATGCGCTCAATTCTGGCGTGAATCACCCCGCCCGCAGGCGCGCCACGACCGCACACAAGTTAATGCAAATGCATTTATTTACCCTTGCGAACTGCAGTGATCCGCAGATGTCGGTGGCCGGCGCTAGGTTCAAAGCTCCAGGCGATCAGGCCCCTCGACCCATATCCCCAGTGATTCAGGTATTTGTGACCACAAGCACAGTGGGAACACACCCCCCGTTCAGGTGAGGCCATGAGAAAAAAGACGACAGACTAGTCGAGGCCCTTGGGGGTAACTAATTCCCTGTGCCAGTTAGTGGAAATTCGAGAGGACATACCGCCCATGAGTGACACCGGTCGCACCGCCCCCAGCGAGGTCTTTGAAGCGGCCGACCGCGCCGGGGACTACATCGAGGAAGACACCCTCCATACGGTCCCCACGCCCCCACGACGCAAGGCCAAGAGCACCGCATCTGATCCCGAAGCTGTCCTCGAAGAACCAACCCAGGCGCCAGTCCCGGGGAAGGATTCTGACCTGGAGAAGGCCCCGTCGGTGCCGCCCATGAGGCCCGCCGACCTGGCCAGCACCTCCCTCCTCTTCGGCGGCTCCACTGCCGGTTTGGCGTCCTCGTCGGGCACCCCAGCGAAGGCCACCACGGGGTTCCGTGGTGCTCTGGCCAGCCTGGGACTGCCGGTCGGTCCGGGCGCTACGGAGCTGGGGGAGAGGCGCCACATGGAACTGCGGACTGCTCATGAGACCACGGTGCGGCAGGCGACCTGGACGCGTGCGGTCTCGGTCCTGGTGAACAACCCCAAGGGCGGAACAGGCAAGACTCCCACCGCCCTGCTCCTTGGGGGAGTGCTGGCCGCGATCCGCGGCGGATCGGTCGCGATCCTCGAAGTCTCCGACGACCCCGGCGCCCTGAACTTCCGCGCCGAGGGCAACCCCCTCCTCGGCCTCGGCGAACTGGTCCGCGACGTCGACCACGTCCAAACCGCCGGCCGCCTCGCCGGCTACACCGCCCCGCAAACATCCTTCGCATCTGTGATCGGATCCACCGGCCGCCGCGACCGCCTCAGCGGAGAATCCGTCGTCGCCGTCTCCAACGTCATCGATGACTTCTACTCCATCCGCGTCATGGATTCCGGCAACGTCCCCACCTCCTCCGCGTTCCGCGGCGCCGTGTCCGTCTCCGACGTCCTCGTGATCCCCGTGATGAACGCTGGCGACTCCGTCCTCGAAGCCATCCAACTCCTCGAGGAGTTGCGGGCAGAGGGCGGGCCCTCCGCGGAGCTTGCGAATCGGGCCATCGCCATCCGCCTCACCGACGGCCGCCCCGAGAACGACGCCGTCCGAGAAGAGGTCGAGCGGCTCCTGAGCCAGGCCGGCGTGTCGGCCCTGCACGAGATCCCGTACGACTCCCACATTGCCGAACGCGGACAACTCACCCTCAGCCGCCTCAATCCTGCAACCCGGGACGCGTTCGTGGCAGCCGCCGCCAGCGTGGTCCGGTCCCTGCAAACCGCGGTCTCCGCCGCATCCACACAGAACCGGAAGGCCTAACGCCCATGCACGACCTCCTGCTCCACGCGGCGATCGAGAACCCCCTCGATGGGATCCTGCCCGACTTCTCCTTCGGCGGCGCTGAATTCACCGCCCTCTGGCAGAAACTCATCGCCGCCCTCTGGGCGATCGGCATCCTCGTTGCTATCGGTTTCCTCATCTTCGGAATCGTCGCTATGGCCGGAGCCTCCGGAGATACCAATCCCAACCCCCAAGCCCACGCCCAAGGACGCCGGAAAGCAGTCTGGGCCGGCATCTCCCTCGCCTCCCTCGCCGGCCTCGCGATCATCGTCGGCGCCGTCCTTTCCTTCGCCGGCTAACCCACACCACCAACGCGCACCCCAAGGAGTCCCACCATGCGAATGGTCACAGCATCCGGCCGTAGCCGCTGGCCCATCGTCATCGGGGCCGCCGCCCTCGTCGTCGCCATCAGCGGCGGTATCGCCTACACCGCCACCCGCCCCACCCCCACACCGAACGCCGCCGCACCGAGCACCGCGACGGCCACCCCCACACCGACCCCAACAAGCAGCACGGGCACCACCGGTATCGGGGACGACGTCGCACCCACCGGCTGCCTCGGCGGGCAAGACCGCAACGTCAACATGGTCCTGGCCGCCCAGGCAGACGCCAAACAGACGACCTACGGGGCCGTGGAAACGGCGACGGCGTTCTACCGATTCATCTGGCAGTACCCTTACCCCTCCGCCGAAGATGCAAACACAATCACCAACGAGGTCATGACGGCGAATACGCCGGCTTCGTATGCCGACCTCGCTGGCACCTACGCCTCAACGGAAGACCTCACCACCGGGGACGTCGAGCCCGGAACACCATTCCACCTGTCGACCACGAACGGTCTGTGGCTCGTGGCGCAGGACTCGACGGCCGACCGGGTGACGGTCAACATCGCCGCCGGCTACGTCGTGAACGGTGAACTGAGCCCGACGAAGGTGACTGCGCAGGCTTTCGTCATGGTCTGGGAAGGCGACGCGTGGCACGTCGAAAAGGGCGAACAGCCTGACGCTGAGAAGCTCGGCGCCGGCGGCAACCGCTACACCCGAGGCTGCTAGTGGCCGCCGGTGAAGGATGCGCCAACATCGCTGTCTGCGCTTGGGACGGCGCAACAGGTGGTATCAAAGACGCAGCCAGCGGCGTGAACAACGCCGTGAACACGGCGGCGGGTGTGGCGGACTTCTGGTCTGACCCGGCCGGGAACTCCTTCAAGCTGTTGCAGGGAGCGGCTAAGGGTCTCTCCGATACGGTGTTGCCGGCGTTGACGCATGCGACGCTTCCGGATCTGACGGCGGATTGGTTTATTCAGGCGTACCAGGTGTCGTTTGCCTTGGCGATCTTCGTTTTCGTGGCCCTGTTGATCCCGCAGATCGTGCGCACCGCGCGCGGCCACCAGTCCGGCCGGGAGCTGGGGGAGTCCCTCACCCTCTACGGGCCCGCGTTCATCCTGGGGGCCATGTTCGGTCCCGCGCTCGGCGCGTTCCTGGTGAAGTTCTTCGGCGCCCTGTCTGACTCCTTGATCGCGTGGGGCGTCACCAGCAACTCCGAAACGATCGTGGCCAAGTTCTCCACGATGCTCTCCGAGGAAGACGGGTCCGGCCTCGCCGGCGGCGCCGTCCTCGGCGTGATTCTGATGTTCTTCATGATCCTGGGCCTGCTCGTCGTGCTCCTGATGCTGATCGTGCAGCTCATCACCCTGTACTTCTCTGGCGTCCTCTTCCCCCTCGGGTTCGTGTGGATCGTGGACCCGCAGAAGCGGAAGTTCGGGTCGAAGATCGCGTATCTCTGGTTCGGGGTCCTGGCGTCCCACCCGCTGCTGTTTTTCTTGCTCGCGATCGCGTACAGCATGATGAGCGCGCAGGTCGATGCGTTCTCCGACACCCCCAGCCTCGCCAAAACAGTCACCTTGGTCGTGTCGATCCTGGCGTTGTTCATGGCCGGACTCGCCCCGGTCGCCCTGACGAAGTTCGCCCCCGTCATTCCCACCGGTGGCGGCGGAACAGCCCCTGTCGGACCGAACATCGGGTCTCAGTCCATGCAGCAAGCCGACGCCAAGTACAGCGACAACGGCCCCGAGCCCTCCTCCGGTGGGGGCAGCAGCTCCTCCGTCGGCGGCAGCTCGCCGTCCGCAGGCAGCTCGAGCAGCACCGGCGGCAGTTCACCTGCACGCGAGGGCGAACCGGCGACGTCGTCAATCTCTGAGGCCGCATCCGTGGGCTCCGCCGGCGGAGCCACCGCAGGCGCCGGCGCCGCTGCAACAGGCGGCGGCGCAGCCGCTGCCGAGAGCGGCATGGCCGCCGCAGGTGTGGCCGAGTCCGCGACCGGTGCAGGGGCGGCGATCGGTGTCCCCACCATGATTGCCGCCGGTGCAATGGCCGGGTTTGAGGCGACGAAGAAGGTCACCGATTCGGTGACCGACGCAGCCGTGTCACCGGTCGAGGACCACGACGAACATTATGGAAAGGACTCCGTCTAGTGAGTGATACCCCGGAGTCCCACATCCGTTACCTCGGCGGCGAGTCCGGCCACCGCGGCTTCTTCGGCGGCACCGCCTCAAAAACCCGGATGATCCTCCTCACCGTGTTCATCGCCGGAGGCATGGCCGGCATGGTCTCAGGGCTCGGCCTCCCCGCCCTGATCGTCGCCGTCACCGGGGTCGGCATCACCATGCTGACCACCGCCCGCACCCACCGCGGCACCGTCCTCGAGCGTCGCCGGAAACGCGCCCGCGCCCGGGCCCGGAAGCGCCTCGGCACGGACGAGTTCGTGCCCTACGAGGTCGGTGCGTGGGACCAGCTCCAAGAAGCCATCCTCCGCGGCACCAAAGACGAAAAGCAGGCCGCGGAACGCGCGGCGGTGAAGATGCGGGCGAACCCGGACGGCGCCGACGGCATGGGCTGGCTCCAATACGCCTCGAACATGCCCGGCATCGCCTGGCACGCCCCGATCGGTGAGCAACCGTACCTGTCCGTCGCGTTCTCCGTGTCCGGGCAGCTGCGCGGGATGGAAACCGCCGCCGCTCTGACCCGGGCGGCGAACGCGTGGGGCAAGTTCCTCGCCCGCCGCGCCGCACCGTCCTCTTTGATCCGGAACGTGCAAACCCTGACCCGGGTTCTGCCGCCGGACTCGGCCCGGCAACAACTGTGGGTGAAGACCCGCCTCGAGCCCGTGCAGGAATCCTGGACGGCGGCGCAGCGGGCGTCGTTTGAGGCGCAGAAGCTCTCCTATGACGAGGTGATCCGGAAGTCCAGTGCGAATGCGATGGTGCAGCGCCACTACGTGGTCGTGTCCTGGCCCCTCACCCAGCAGTTCACCGACGCCGCCGGGAAATACGGGCCGGGCCGGGACGCGTGGCGGGCGTTGATGGCCGGGCAGATTCAGGCCACCGAACAGGGGTTGAACGAAGCCCGGATGGGCGACGTGCAGGCCCTCACCGCGAAGCAGACCACGGCGCTAATGTTGCACCAGCAGAACCCGCACCTACCTATCGACCTCACCCGGAACGTCGACCCGCTCCTGTCCGGGATCGCGTCCCGTGACGAGTTCTCCGCGCACATCGTCGATGGCGTCGACCCCACCTCCCTCGTCATGACCGAGTCCGGGCCGGTGTCCCCGCCGGTGACGTGGTGGCACCGCACCGCGGCCATCCACGGGGAGAACCTCGCCGTCGCCGGCCGCAGCCCCCTCTGGTGCCTCGACCTCCTCATCGGACGCGAACTGACCTTCGTCCGGTCGGTGTCCTTCCACCTGCACCTGGTGCCTGCGGGGCAGGCGAAAGCGAAAGCGCGCGCCGACGTCGTCCGCGACCTCGCCGGGGTCCTCGCCGACCAGCAGAAGGGCCGCCTCATCTCCGACGACAGCACCACCCGCATGTCCGCAGCGCAGCGCCGCTCCGCGGACCTCGCCGCCGGATCCCACCACCACGGTGTCGATTGGATCGGCTTCGTCACTGTTTCCGCCCCCACCCGCGCAGACCTCGGTCATGCCTCCCGGCAGCTCGAGGAAGCGTGCGCGACCGGCCTCGGCATCGAACACCTCGACTGGCAAGACTCCTTCCAATCCGCCGCCTCCGGCACCACCTGGCCCCTCGGCCGGGGACTCCGCCCAGCAGGCGCAACCCTGGCAACCCGGGCCATCAACCGCCTCGCCGGCCGCACCGACAAGGAAGCCATCTCATGACCCACCCCAACACCCCCGCGACCACCGGCACCGCGCACGGCAAACGTATCGCCGCGAAGAAGCCCTGGTACGGGAAAGTCCCCGGCCTGAAAATCTTCCTCACCCCGGTGGCGACGTCTCCCGTGCTCACGTGCGAAGAAGACGCAGCTAGGTCTGCCGCTGCCGTTTCCGACGTGGTGGTGTCGTCGCGGCGGCCGGTGGATGTGCCGCCGTTCGAGCGGCCCGGGTCCGTTTTGCGTGCATCTTCGGGGGCGGCGGCGCGCGGTTGGTATGCGCCCCGCCTGGCTGGGGCGCCGTCCACGACCAGGCAGGCCGAGATCCTGAACACGGGCATCATTGGGGCGCCGACCGGGATTGACGGGGTCGTCAACGGTACTGACACGCTCTCGTCGACGATGATCAGTCACGACGCGCCCACCGCGTACAACGCGACCCCCAGGAAACTGACCTCACCCAACGTCCTCATCATCGGCACCGTCGGGTCCGGGAAGTCCTCGTTCACCAAAACGGTCATGGTCATGCGGCCCCTGCTGCTGAAGAACCACCGGGCGGTGGTGTTCGACAAGAAAGACGAGGGCGGCGAAGGCGAATACGCCGGCGTCACCCGCCGCATGGGCACCGAGCCCCTCCGCTTCGACCCCGACGGGTCCGGCACCCGCTTCAACCTGATGGACCCCCTCATCGCCCAAGGCACCGGCCTGCAAGGCCAGATGCTGCTGATCAACGCTGTCGCCCGCATCGCCCGGGGCGACACCGCTGCGACGGAGTGGGAAGAGAAAGCCACCCGGTACGCCCTGCAACTGTTGTTTGAGAAGTTCGAGGACACCCGACGGGCCGCGACCGCCACGGACCTGATGCCGTTCCTCGGGTTGGTGCCGACAGATCAGGGATTGTCGGGGGAGGCGTCGGAGCGGTTCCACCAGGCGGGCCTGTCGATTAGGTTCGGCCTGCAGAACCTCCTCGAAACCTACGCTGGCGTCTTCGACGGTGAAACCAGCCGCCGCGTCGACCTCTCTCACAAGCTCACCACGTTCGACATTTCCCAGCTCCCCGACTCCGGCCCCGCGATCCCAACGGTGATGGCGATCGGGAACATGTGGCTGATGGGGCGGCTGCGTGAGGAGCGCGGGTTCGTGACGAACGTGATCTACGAAGAGGGCTGGCACATGATCGGCGGCCCCTCCGCCCAACTGGTGAAATCCAACCAGAAACTCTCCCGCTCCCTCGGCATCTCCAACGTCTTCGTCATGCACAAAGGCACCGACATCCCCCCGGACAGCCCCGGCTACACCGTCGTCCAAGAAGCCCAAACCGTGTACGCGTTCCGCCAAGACCGCCCCGAAGACGCCAGGTGGGCGCAAGAAACCTTCAACTTCGCCCCCGACACCGCCGCCACCCTCATGGGCTTGAACCCGGGGCACTGCGTGTTCAAGTACGGGTCCAACCCGGAAACCCACATCCGCCACATCCGCTCGGACTGGGAAGTGGAAGTCACCAACACCGACTCCGCCATGGCCGCCGGCAACGCCACCACCTAACCCGTGCAGAAAGGCATACTCGGCACCGGGCTCATGCTCCTGCTCGTGGTCCTCTTCACCGGGCTGCTCCTCGTCACCGGCGGCGGCCCCGGCACCGGGGCCTGCGCCGCTGTCGCCGCGAACCCGCAGGGCGCCGCCGACCGCACACCGATCGCCGGATACCAGGGCGACCAGCTCGTCAACGCCGCCTTGATCATGAACGCCGGCGCCACCGCCGGCGTCAACGTGCACGGGCAAACCATCGCCGTCATGACAGCCATGGGCGAATCCACGCTCCGCAACCTCACCTACGGCGACACCGTCGGCCCCGACTCCCGCGGCCTGTTCCAACAGCGCGACACCTGGGGCACCCTCGCCGAACGCATGAACCCCACCCAAGCCGCCGGGTTCTTCTTCCAACGCCTCGTCACTGTCCCAAACTGGGACACGCTGGCGCCCACCCAGGCGGCGCACGCCGTGCAGATCAACGCCGACCCGAACCACTACACGACCTACTACGACCAGGCGAAAGAGGTCGTGACCGCGCTCACCACCGGGGACGCAGCGTGCGCGGCCGGCGTTGGCAGTGACGCGCGGGCGTTGGCTACGGCCCTGGTGGTCAAGATCGACGCGGGCACCATCACCGGGTTGTCGCCGGATCACCTGCGCGAGATCCGGTGGATCGCCGACGGCGACACCCGCCCGAACTGCGGCATCGATACCCGCATCCTGCAGGTCATCACCATGGCCACGAACATGTTCGACGCGGTCGGGATCTCCGACATCAACCGGGCATGCACAGGGACTCTTCTCGGTGCCGGGGTTGCGTCACCTCACTTCGCGAACGGCGGCGGGCACGCCGTCGACTTCTACTCCTTTGACCGGATGCCCACCACCGGCGCCGACGCCAACGCCCTGAAGCTCCTGAAGGCACTCAGCCCGGTCATGCCCGCCGGGTCCGGCGCCGGCCAGAACCAGTGCCGCGCCAACGCCGGCGTAAGCCTGGACCTGTCGATGAAGCAATTCCGCGACGACTGCAACCACGTCCACATCGCCGTCGACCCCAACACCACCGACCCCATGAAACTCAGCAACTAATGCCCGAATCACGGGCGCACCGCGCCATCCCGACACCCAGACAGGCACCCGTCTTCTCGGGGGCAAGGAGAACCCTGTGATCGACTGGAAAGCCCGCATCATGACCGGCCTCCTCGCCCTCCTCGCCGCCCTGGGAATGCTCGTGGCCGTGCACGTGGGCGCGGTGATCACCCCCACCGGGACGACGTACCCGTGGAACCCCGCCGCCCTCGCCGGGGACTTCCTGTTCCGGGACGCACCGTGGCCGCCCGCGGCAACCTGGACGAGCGTGGTGGCCCTGGTCCTGGCCGTGGGACTGTTCGCGTTCATCCTGGCCAAGCAAGCCCAATGGGCGTCGATCAAGCGGAACAACGTGGCACTCCGGCACATGGCCACGACCCGGCAGTCCGCGGTGCTGCGGGAAAAACTGCGGGCGAAGGAAGCGGCGCAGCTGCACCCGGCCGCGGTGAACCTGCCGGCGGGGGAGCGGGTCGGCCGCCTCGTCGGGCGGCGGAACCGGTGGGTGTATCAGGGGTGGCGGGACCTGGGCGTGTACGTGTTCGGCACCGGCCGCGGGAAAACGTCCGCGCTCGTGATTCGGCACATGCTCGAAGCCCCCGGCGCCGCCATCATGACTTCTAACAAAGTCGACGGTGTCCGCGAAACCCTCGCCGGCCGTGCCGACCACGGGCAGGCGTTCATCTTCGACCCCAACCGCATCTACCGCCTGGACCCGGAGCCTGACTTCGTGTTCAACCCACTCGACTACATTCGCAGCGCCGCTGACGCACGGGAGCTCGCCGCGATCTTCGAGGCCTCGACTCGGAAGGCTTCCGACCGGGGCGGTGATTCCCAGTTTGATACCGCCGGGCGGGACATGCTCGCGTACTTCTTCTACGCGGCCGCCCTCGAGCAGGAACCCCTGTCCCAGGTGTTCGCGTGGATCGCCCGGGCTGAGGGGTACGACGTGCAGCAGATCCTCGCCCGCCACGGGAAAACCGGGCCCTCCTCCACGATCGAGGGCATCCTGAGCTGGCCGGACAAAACCAAGGGCAGCGTCTACGCCACCGCGCAGCGGATGGCGTCCGCCCTCGCCGACGACGACCTCCTCGCCTGGACTGACACAAGCGGGATCCGCCGGTTCGACCCGGCCGCGTTCATCACCAGCACCGACACCCTCGTGCTCCTGTCCAAAGACGGTGAAGGATCCGGCGGCGCCATCCTGACCGCACTCATCCGCGCCATCTGCAAAACCGCGGAAACCGCTGCGCAGCGAAACGGCGGCCGGCTCCCGGTCCCGCTGGTGATGGAGCTCGACGAGTGCGCGAATATCGTCCGCTGGCCCGAACTGCCCTCGGTGTATTCCTTCTACGGGTCGATGGGCATCATCCTCAACTCCTACTTCCAATCCCGCGCCCAAGCAATCGACGCGTTCGGGAAAGACGGGTGGCAGACCCTCTGGGACGCCGCCGCCACCCGGGTCTTTGGCGGTGGGTCCGGCGACGACGACTTCCTCCGGTCTTTGGCTGCCCTCATCGGTGAACACGACGAAATCACCTACGGCAGCTCCACCGGCAAAGACGGCCACCAATCCACCTCAACCAACACCCGCAAGGTCAACACCCTCGACATCGCCGCCCTCGGCTCCCTGCCCGAATGGCGCGCCATCGTCTTCAGCTCCAAATGCCGACCCGTCATGGTCAACACCGTCCCCTGGTTCCGCGACAAAACCCTCACCACCACCATCAACCGCACCCCAACCACGACACCGAACCCCACGCCGATCGCGGTGCCCGACAACACCAATGCAGCGGAGGTAGCAGCCCATGGCTGAAGAGAACGACTACGAGTCAACCAACACTGAAGAGGACGCGGTCGACGTCCGCCAAATGTTCCTCGACTGGCTGACCGGCCACCTCTCCACCGTCGAAGTCGTCNCGTCGGCACCAAACCAACACCGTGGTGCACCCAATGGTGGCTACACCCGGAGGTAGTCGCCAGGTTCAAGGCCCTCTGGCAGGCCAGCATGCAAGCTGACGCCAGTGTCATGGACGGTGACGCCGGCGCCGTGTCGTCCTGGTGGATCAACCACTGGGACCGCCACGCCGCCATCATCTTCGACAAAGGACACGGGCCCTTCCGCGACTGCGACCCCGACCAAGGTCATCTCCACCGTCGCAAGGACAAAGCTGCCTGGATCGTGCCGACGTCGATGCCACCGGACGATGTGGAGCTGTAACTGGAGTGTTCGCCACGTCTTTTTAGAACGTGCCCCGACAGAAACTGATCATTAATCGACGATTCTTCACCGCAATATGGAGCTGTTCGACGGGGTCAGGACACTGAATGTACCGACTGCGACTAACGGAAGAATGCCCTCAAAGGAAGGATAAACGCGGTGATGAGTTGCCGCCGGAGCTCGTGAGGCCGGGAGCGCGCACGACGCTCTGACTGCCCGCCCAGCAACCTGCAAACCCGGCGGAACCGCTCATCGTTCGCCGGGGTCAAAGGCGGTCAGGACGGCGGCAACAGGTAGCCGCGCAGGAACTCATCGAATGCGGCGGGCATGTCGACGCTCCCGTCGAGCAGCCACTGCTGCTGGAGCCCGTCCATCACGGCAGTGATGAGACGCGAGGCATGCCGCACGTCGAGGTCGGTGCGCACGAGGCCGTCGCGCTGTGCCTCGGAGAGAACGCGCTCGGTGTCGGCGGCCGTCGCCGCGTACCGTTCGACGAAGTACGCGTGCACCGGATACTCATAGTCTGTGGCCTCGGCGGAGATGACCGTGTATAGCGATGTCAGCCCGCGCGTGGTTTGGTTGTAGGCGACGACCTTGCGCATCTGCTCGAGAAGTGTGATCTCGCTAACATCGCCGACGGCAGCGCGTACGCGCTCGTCGCGCTGTCTCAAGACCTCCGTGAACAGGTCTTCCTTCGAGGCGAAGTGGTGCAGTACCCCCGCGGGGGTCAGCTGCACGCGCTTGGCGATCTCACGCAGTGAGCCGCTGTGGAAGCCGCTCTTACCGAACACGAGAAGCGCGGCATCCAGGATTTCCTGACGTCGGGCCTGGCCCTTGGGGTAGCTGCCGCGCTTGAGGTCCTGAGTGTCCGTCATAGAAGAAACCTATCGCATGTAAGGTTTTTGGGCTAGGGTCGAAACTCACCGAGGGGCTTCACCCCTCTGCGGTCGTTACGAGCAGTCGCAACTCTGCCATACGGCAGGAGTCGAACCAATGGAGGCACGACATGAATCGATGGGGATCAATCGCGGCAATGGGCCTGGTGGGGGTTATCGCCCTGACCGGCTGTGGCCGTGCCGAAGGCGGGAGTACCGCCACGAGCGGCGCGGCAATTGACGACAGGCCGGCAACGGGCGAAGTCACGGTCTGGGCGATGGGCAACGAGGGCGAAGTACTCGACCAGCTCGCGACCAAGTTCGAGGATGAGAATCCGGATGTCACGATCAACGTCACTGCGGTGCCGTGGGATTCCGCGCACGACCGCATCGCCACGTCGATCGCCGGCGGCGAGACCCCGGACATCTCGATGCTCGGCACGACCTGGGTCGGCGAGTTCGCTGCAACCGGCGCGCTCGAGCCCACCCCGGAAGGCCTCGTCGACGAAGCATCCTTCTTCGAGGGCTCTTGGAGCACCGCGGTCGTCGACGACGTCGTCTACGGTGTGCCGTGGTATGTCGACTCGCGTGTTCTCTACTACCGCACCGACCTCGCCGAGGCCGCCGGCGTCGAGGCGCCCACCACGTGGGACGAGTACAAGGCCTTTGCCCTGGCGCTCAAGGGCGGCGGCGCCACGTCAGGCGTTTCCCTTCCGCCGGGCGGATTCGACTCCTGGCAGTACGTTGCCCCTCTCGTCTGGCAGGCCGGCGGCGACATCCTGAACGAGGATGGCACCGAGTTCACGTTCGACACCCCGGAGTGGGCCGAGGCGTTCGAGTTCTACAAGAGCTTCTTCGACGAGGGCGCCTCCGAGGCGGTTCGCCTTGAGGGCGGTGAGATCGAACAGAAGTTCATCGACGGATCGGTCGGCTCGTTCTTCAGCGGCCCGTTCCACGTCGGACTGCTCCGTGAGCAGGGCGGCCCGGACTTCGCCGACAAGTTCGCCGTCGCGCAGGTTCCCGGAGCCGAAACCCGCACGAGCTTCACGGGAGGCGGCAACCTCGCCGTCTTCGGCGACAGCGAGAACCGTGACGCGTCGTGGAAGTTCGTGCGCTGGCTCAGCCAGCCCGAGACGCAGCTCGAGTGGTACGACATCTCCACCGACCTTCCCTCGGTTCAGGCCGCGTTCGAGGATCCGATCTTCGCCGATGACCCCTACCTGAGTGTGTTCGCCGCGCAGCTCGCCGACTCGAAGGCGCCGCCCGCGATCCCGACCTGGGCTCAGGTGTCTGCCGTCATTGACCAGGAGCTCGAGAAGGTCACGCGCGGTGACCAGACCGTTGACGCCGCACTCAAGTCGATCCAGGAGCAGGCGGACACGATCGGCACCGGCAACTAGCCATGGTCGTCTTCGCACCAGAGACCGGGCGGGCGCCCTCACCGCGTCCGCCCGCGCCGCCTGCGCCGACGGCGCTTCGGCGCTCGCCCGGTCGGCGCAAGATGACCTGGATCGCGTGGGGCTTTGCCGCCCCGTTCATGATCCTGTTCGTGGTCTTCATGGCCGGCCCGATCTTCGCGTCCTTCGTGATGAGCTTCACCGACCTCACGACCCGCGACCTTCGAGCGCCGTTCAACGTGAACTTCATCGGCCTCGAGAACTACCTAAACCTCTTTCAGGACCCCCGGTTCCTCAAGGCCCTCTCCAACACTGCGGTCTTTGTGATTGTGGGCGTCCCGCTCACGATCGTTCTCGCTCTGCTCGTGGCCCTCGCCCTGAACAACGGCATCAACAAGTTCCGCACCGTGTTCCGCGTGGGCTACTACGCCCCCGTCGTCACGAGCATCGTGGCGATCGCTATCGTCTGGAAGTTCATCCTCCAGCCGGACGGGTTGCTCAACGGGTTTCTCTCGATCTTCGGAGTCTCCGGCCCCAACTGGCTCGAAGACACCACATTCGCCCTCCCCTCGCTCATTGCCATGGCGATCTGGCGAAACATCGGAACCCTCATGGTGATCTTCCTCGCCGGGCTCCAGGGCGTAGGGCAGGAGCAGCTCGAGGCAGCCATGATGGACGGCGCCGGTCCGGTTCAGCGATTCTTCAACGTCGTCGTCCCTGCCCTGCGACCGACCCTGCTGTTCGCGGCGGTCATCACCGGCATCGGGTTCCTGCAGTTCTTTGAGGAGCCCTTCGTGATGACCCGCGGCGGGCCGCTCGACGCGACTCTCTCGACCGCGATGTACACGTTCAACCAGTTCGGATTCGGCAACTACTCCTATGCTTCCGCAGCCAGTTACGTGCTGTTCCTCGGCATCGTTGTCCTGTCGCTCGTGCAGTTCCGATTCCTCCGACAGAAGGACTGACCATGATGAGACGCAAACCGAGATGGTGGCTCTACATCGTGCTCGTCACGGGGTTCGTCGCGATGATTTTCCCGTTCATCTGGATGCTACTCGGCTCGTTCAAGACGAACGCCGAGATCCGCAGCGCCCCACTGAACTTCTTCCCGGAGAACCCGACGCTCGAGAACTACGTGCAGCTCTTCGGGCGGCTCGACTTCACGACCTACTTCACCAACAGCGTTGTCGTCGCGGTCTTCGTGACGCTCGGCAACATCGTGTTCTCGTCAATGCTGGGCTACGCGCTCGCGAAGCTTGAGTTCGCCGGCAAAAAGGTGCTGTTCGGTCTTGTGCTCGGCACGCTCATGGTGCCAGGCGTCGTGACCTTTGTGCCGCTGTTCGTGCTCACCTCGAACCTCGGCCTCGTGAACTCGTACCCCGGCCTCATCCTGCCGTTCCTGATCACGCCGCTCGGCGTGTTCCTGATGCGGCAGTTCATCCTGAGCCTTCCCGACGACATTATCGAGGCGGCCAGGATCGACGGCGCCAGTGAGTGGCGAATCTTCCTCCGGGTGATCATGCCGCTGTGCGGACCAGCCGTCGCAACCCTTGCGATCCTGACCTTCCTTGGTAGCTGGAACAACTTCCTCTGGCCGCTCGTCGTCGCCACGAGCGAGGACAAGTACACGCTTCCGGTCGCCCTCGCGCTCTATTCAGTCGGCCAGAACGCATCGCAGTACGGCCTGATGATGGCGGGCGCCGTCGTGGTCGTAGTGCCCGTGCTCGCGATCTTCATCGCCCTGCAGCGCTACTTCGTTCAGGGCATCGCCCTGACCGGAATCAAATAGTAAGGAACACAATGACTTTTCCCAACGGATTCCTGTGGGGTGCCGCCACTGCGCCGCACCAGGTCGAGGGCAACAACACTTCCAGCGACTGGTGGCTGCGCGAACACGGGCAGCTGCCGAGCCCATACCCGGTCGAGTCGCCGAGTGGCGATGCCGCGGACAGCTACCACCGCTACCCGGAGGACATGCGCCTGCTCGCCGCCGCCGGGCTCACGAGCTACCGGTTCGGCATCGAGTGGGCCAGGATCGAGCCGGAGGAAGGTTTCGTTTCCCGGGCACAGCTCGACCACTACCGCCGGATGATCGACATGGCTCTCGGCCTCGAACTCACTCCCATGGTCACACTGCACCACTTCACCAACCCCGCGTGGCTCGCGCGGGACGGCGACTGGCGCAACCCCGCAGTCGTCGACCGGTTCGCGCGTTTCGTCGAGTCGGCTCTGCCGATCCTCTCCGACGTCGACCTCGTCTGCACGATCAACGAGCCGAACATGGTCGCCATCATGGCGAACTCGAGCGAGGCCTTCCCGCACGTCGGCCTCCGGCCCGGCGACCCCGTCGTCACCGAGAACCTCATCGCCGGACACACACGCGCCGTCGACATCCTGCGCGGCGCCGGCAAGCGCGCCGGGTGGTCGGTCGCGACGCAGGCCTACCAGCCCGAGCCGGGCGCCGAGCAGGCGGCCGACGACTACGGATACTCACGCGAAGACGTCTTCATGGACGCAGCGCGCGGTGACGACTGGATCGGCATCCAAGCCTATACGCGCACGAAAATCGGCCCGAACGGGCCGATCGCAATTCCGGCTGCTGCGGAGCGCACCCTCACCGGCTGGGAGTACTACCCCGGAGCGATCGAATTCGGCATCCGCCGCTCCTGGCAGCGCACCGGTGGCGTACCGATCTACGTGACGGAGAACGGCATCGCCACCGCCGACGACGCACGCCGCATCGACTACACGACGGGAGCGCTCGAGGGGATTCTGAGTGCCCTCGCGGACGGCATCGACGTGCGCGGCTACCTGCACTGGAGCGCGCTCGACAACTACGAGTGGGGCAGCTACGCGCCCACCTTCGGGCTCATTGGCTGGGATGCCGAGACGTTCGAGCGCCACCCCAAGCCAAGCCTGGCGTGGCTCGGCGAGGTCGCCCGGGCCGGGCGGCTCTCAACCTGAACACCATACAGTTGAGCCTTTATCCGCCGATTGGGGTTGAGATGCGGCGGCGCGTTGAACAGAGAATGCTTCTCTTATCAAGAGATGAACAGTACCTATCGAAGGGACTACTTCACTGAAAAGTAAGCATCTCGTAGATGCAAGTTCCGAACACCGCCGCCGTATCCGCGTCATTCGATGATTCCAACCCCGTTTCGTCTTCTGGGTTGGTGCCCGCGATGAAACAGGCCGAGAAAGCAGGCCTGCGCAGCTTGGCCGACCAATGGTTGAGCGTGGGCACCGACAAGGGCGCGAACGCTAGAGATGGTCTGGCCGTGTTGCGCCACGGCGGGATGCGGGAGCTCTTCGCTCACCTCTACGCACCGTCGACGCTTGGGTCGTAGGATGTGGAGCGTCGATTTCGCATCCATCGTCAGGGGCACTCGTGGCAAAGGCATCGACCGTCTACGACGTTGCCGCGCACGCCGGGGTGTCTATCGCGACGGTGTCGCGCGTTCTTCGTCGGCCCGCGGATGTACGCGCATCCACTCGCGAACGCGTACTCGACTCCGTGCAGCAACTCGGCTACGTTCCCAGCGCGGCCGCCCGTGGGCTCGCCGCTCGGCGAACCGGGGTGCTCGGACTGTACTTTCCGACCCTCGACGCCATGGAAGAGCTCGAGGACACACATTTCACGCAGTCGACGACCGTTGACGTCGTCGTCGACATGCCCGACAAGGGTGAAGCGCGCACGCCGAGTCTGTACTTCGACGAGGTGCTCCGCGGCAGTCACAAAGGCTGAGAAGCGTCGGTGCATCCGGACAAATCCGGGAGAGCGTGGAGGATGAGCTGTGCTGAGCCCAGGTCGTAGGGGTGCCCAAAGGGAAAGTAAATTGAGGTCAAACGTCGATGGATAAGAAGCGAATGCAGCAGTTGGGACTGCCCCCGGTTTGGTTGACTCCTGACCTGTGGAGATTCGTCTTCGCTGGAAAGATGTCATCATGCCCAAGCCCTACCCACCCGAGTTCCGCCGCGACGTTGTAGCGGTCGCCCGGAAGCACGAAGCCCCGCTGAATCAGATCGCGAAGGACTTCGGGATCTCGGAGTCCTGCCTGGCGAACTGGCTGAAGAAAGCCGACGTCGAAGAAGGCGTCAAGCCCGGTGTGACCGAGAAGGAATCCGCGGAGCTCCGAGAGGCCAAGAAACGCATCCGACTGCTCGAGCAGGAAGCTGAGGTCATGCGCCGGGCCGTGGCCTATCTGTCCCGGGACGTCAACCCAAAATGATCTACCCGCTGGTCCGCGAATTGGCCGTCGACGGTGTCCCCGTCACGGTGACCTGCCGGGTGTTGCG
>NZ_SOGK01000033.1:0-29825 GCF_004564305.1 Cryobacterium sp. TMT3-29-2 | reverse complement strand
GCGGGTTCCGGCGGCGACGCGGGTTCCGGCGGCGACGCGGGTTCCGGCGGCGACGCGGGTTCCGGCGGCGGCGGCGACTTCGGCGGCGGCGACTTCGGCGGCGGCGACTTCGGCTTCTAGGCCGTCCCACTGCCGCGCGTGCGCCCAATCTGCCCCCTTGGCGCCGCCGCAGAGACACATTGCGCGCACGCGCGGCTGGGTTGCGGCGACGGCGGGACTGTAACCTGAGGAATGCCGGCGGACGACGCCGTGACTCCCCGGCTGCGGCATCCGCCGCCGGGCAGGCGAGATCGAACAGGGCTGGTTACCGTGCGTGAAGCGGGGGTGTTGATCGTGCTGCGGCACGGCGAGAGCACCGCGAACGCCGCCGGGCTGTTCACGGGCGTGCTGGATGCGCCGCTGTCGAACCAGGGAATCCGCGAGGCCTCTGGGGCCACCGCCCTGCTGAACGCGGCACTGCCCCTCGACGTGCCGCGGGTCGATGCGCTGCCCCACCTCGCAGCATCCGTCACCCTGTTCACCTCGACCCTGGCGCGCGCCCGGCAGACGGCCGCGATCGTCGCCGCCGGGCTGGCCTGCCCCCTGGCCGGCTGCGACGCCGACTGGCGGTTGAATGAACGCAACTACGGCGCGCTGACCGGTCGATCCAAGGACGATGTGCGCGCGGAATTCGGTGAGGAGCAGTTCGTGGCCTGGCGCCGCTCGGTCGCCGAGGCCCCGCCCGCCATGGGCGACCGGCTCTACGACGAGTTCGCCGGCACCGCCCTGTTCCGCGCGCTGCCGCCGGCCGCGCTCACCCGCACCGAAGCGCTGAGCGACGTGATCACCCGAGTGGATGCCTTCCTCACCGAGCGCGTGGCGCCGCTCCTCGCCCGCGGCGAGACCGTGCTCGTGGTCGCGCACGGCAACTCCCTGCGGGCCCTCTGCGCGGTAATCGACGGTCTCGACGACCGGCAGATCCGCGACCTGAACCTACCCACCGGGCAGCCGCTGGTCTACCGTTTCGACGCCCGGGGGCACCCCGCGCCGGCCGGCGGCCGCTACCTCGACTCCGTCACCGCGCTGGCGGCCGCCATCACGCTCGCGAACGAGGGCGGCACCTAGCGATCACGGGCGTTCGCCCCTGGGCCTGACACGCTCCGGCGTGCGCGCCGCTCAAGCGCCCGTCGCCCAGCCTGTCTGCGCCCCGCGCGCGACCCCGGCCGACTGGCCGAGGGCAAGGATTCGGCACACCGTGGCGGCGGTCCGTTCCAGGTTCGCCGGGCCATCCGTCAGCGCGCGCTGGAGGTCGCTGACCTCCTGCACGATCGGCACCAGCGCGGCGAAGCCCTGGTCGTAGAGCACCTCGGCCCCCGGTCCAACCCGGCCCGCGAACGCGACCACGGGCACACCGTGACGCGCGGCAGCCTCTGCCACACCGAGCGGGGTCTTACCGTGGAGGGTCTGCCCGTCGATGCTACCCTCGCCCGTGAAGACAAAGTCGGCCCCGCTCAGGCGCTGCTCGAGGAGGGCAGCCTCCATCACCACCTCCACGCCGCGGCGCATGCGGGAGTCGAAGCAGGCCAGGAAGGCCGCGCCGAGCCCGCCGGCCGCACCGGCGCCGGGAAGATCTGCCACGGAACGTCCGGAGTCCGCGGCGAGCACCCGCGCGAAGACCGTGAGCGCCTCCTCGAGGTCCAGCACGGCCTGCGGATCGGCGCCCTTCTGCGGGCCGAAGACGGTGGAGGCCCCGTCGGGGCCGAGCAACGGATTGGCGACGTCGCTCGCAATCTCGAACGACGCGGACCGCGCCCGCGGGTCGAACCCCTCCAGATCGATCCGGCTCAGTCGCGAGAGCTCAGCGCCACCGTTCCCGAGGTCGCGTTCGTCGGAATCGAGCAGCCGCGCGCCGAGGGCATGGAGCATCCCGGCCCCGCCGTCATTGGTCACCGAGCCGCCCAGCCCAACCACGAACCGGCTCGCGCCTCGGTCCAGCGCATCGGTGATGAGCTGCCCGACGCCGAACGTGCTCGCGCTGCGCACGTCGCGGTCGGCCGAGGCCACGAGGTGGATGCCGGCCGCCGCAGCGACCTCGATGATCGCCAGTTGCTCGGCGGCCACGTAGCCGTAGGCGGCCTGCACCGGGCGACCGCAGGCATCCTGCACCTCGGTCACCACGAATTCGCCGGCGCAGGCGGAGACCAGCGCCTCCACGGTGCCCTCGCCGCCGTCCGCCATCGGCACCCGCACGCACTGGGCGGTGGGGAACACGGAACGGATTCCTCGCTCAAGGGCCTCGGCCGCCTCGGCGGCCGACATGGATTCCTTGAACGAGTCGGGAGCCAGAACGAACTTCATGCTGTTGATCTTCCCGGTCCCGGGCACCCGCTGCAACTGCGCGGCTCCGGAGGCCGCATCCGTTGCACCCGCGTAGGCTCGAAACCATGCGATTCGGACTCTTCATACCTCAGGGCTGGCGTCACGACCTGGTCGATATCGATCCCGCCGAGCAGTGGGCGACCATGAGCGGCCTCGCCGCGCACGCCGACGCCGGTGAGTGGGAGTCGATCTGGGTGTACGACCATTTCCACACCGTGCCGGTGCCGAGTGCCGAGGCCACCCACGAGGCCTGGACGCTGATGAGCGCGTTCGCCGCCACCACGAAGCGGGTGCGCCTCGGCCAGATGTGCACCTGCATCAGCTACCGCAACCCGGCCTACCTCGCGAAAGTCGCCTCGACCATCGACATCATCTCCGGCGGACGCGTCGAAATGGGCATCGGCGCCGGGTGGTACGAGCACGAATGGCGCGCCTACGGCTACGGCTTCCCCCGTGCAGGCGAGCGCCTCGCCCGCCTCGACGAGGGTGTGCAGATCATGCGCCAGGCCTGGACCACCGGCACGGCCACCCTCAACGGGCAGCACTACCAGGTGGACGGCGCCATCGTGCGGCCCCTCCCGTTGCAGGACGGCGGCATCCCGGTCTGGATCGCCGGCGGCGGCGAGAAGGTCACCCTCAAGATCGCGGCGAAGTACGCGAACTACACGAACTTCGACGGCTCCCCCGAGGGCTTCACACACAAGAGCGAGCTGCTCGAGGCGCACTGCCAGGCGGAAGGCACCGAGTTCGGCGCCATCACCCGCTCGGCGAACTACAACACCGTGATCGGGGCGACGGATGCCGAGGTCGCCGACAGGCTCGACGCCATCCAGTCCCGGGTCACGCCCTTCCTCGGGGAAGACGGCGCGACGGCGTTCATGGCCGAGTACCGCAGCGGCGAGGCGCAGGGCGTCGGCACGCCGGAACAGGTCGTCGATCGCCTGAACGGTATGAAGGCACGCGGCCTCGGCTACGCGATCCACTACTTCCCGGAGGCCGCCTACGACCGCTCGGGCCTGGAACTGTTCGAACGCGAGGTCATGCCCGCGCTGCGCTGATCGGGCGCAGTCCCCGCCGAGTTCGACACTTCCGGTCGAGTTCGATCCGCACACCACTCGAACTCGACCGAAACATTCGGCGCACTCGGCGCATTCGAGCGCACGCGGCGCATTCGAACGCACGCGGCGCATTCGAGCGCAAGGATGGAACCATGAGCAACACCAGCACCGACGCCGGAGCCGCGACCCCGGCCGGCCCCGCCCGCATCACCTGGGAGGAGGCCGGGCAGACCCGCTCGGCCCTCTGGCACTCGGAGAGCGGCTGGGCGCCGCCGCAACGCGTCATCATCGCCGACGACACCCTGACCGCGGATTCCGCCTACCGCTTGGCCCAGAACGGCACCGGCATGCTCTGGCGCGGCGACTTCCAGAACGCCCGCCAGCTGCTCAGCGCCCTCGCCCGCCGCGCCGACCGCGGCCGGCACGCGCCCACGACCGACCTGGCCGCGGCATTCCGGCACCACCGGTCCGAGGCGTTGCGCCGTGCCCGGCTGCTGGCCCTGGTGCTCGTGCCGCTCGACGCCGACTACACCGTTCCGCTCCGTCGCGCGCCCGACGTGCGGCGCGCCTGCACCGAGACTTACGGCCCGACGACGGATGCCTCGGTCACCGCCCTGCGCGAGCTCGTCGGCGTCATCGGGGCGCACGAGTGGCGCACGACCGGCGTCGACGTGCCCGCGCTCGGCGCCCGCATCCACCCGCACTACGGGGTCTTCTCGCCCGTGCGCGGCGAGTACCTCGACCTCGTCAACACCGCCCCGCTGCCGGCGGCCTGGGCCGGGGGCGCGGGTGAGACCGGCGCAGGCGAGTCCGGCTCGAGCGCCCGGGCCGCCTCGGCGTTCGACATCGGCACGGGCACCGGGGTGCTCGCGGCGGTGCTGGCGCGGCGTGGCATCCGTCACGTGGTCGGCACCGACCAGGAGCCGCGGGCGCTTGCCTGCGCGCGCGAGAACATCACGCGGCTCGGGCTCGCCGGTTCGGTCGAGATCGCCCGGGCCGACCTGTTCCCCGCCGGCCGCGCCGACCTGGTGGTCTGCAACCCGCCATGGATCCCCGCGTCCGCCGTCACCGCCACCGACTTCGCCGTCTACGACCCCGACAGCCGGATGCTGCGGGGCTTCCTGTCGGGGCTGGCCGACCACCTCGAACCGGCCGGGGAGGGCTGGCTCGTGCTCTCCGACATCGCCGAACACCTCGGGTTGCGCTCCCGCGGCGAACTCCTCGACCTGATCGAGGATTCCGGCCTCGAGGTGGTCGCCCGTCTGGACACCAAGCCCGTGCACGGTCGCGCCGCCGACGCATCCGACCCCCTGCACGCCGCCCGGTCGAAGGAAGTGACGTCACTCTGGCGGCTTCGAGCCGTCCCGGCGCCGGCCCAGGCGCCGGACGTCGCCGCCGACGTGGCCGACGCTGCTCGCTGAACCGTCACGTTTGAGGGGTCGGCGGCGGAGTACACCCCTCAGACATGTCGTTTCGGGCGCTACTCGAGGTTCTGCTTACCGCTCTTGGTCGCGGCGAGCCTCCAGCGGGACCAGGGCCAGATGCCGTCCATCTCCACCTCGAGCGAAAAACTGAGCAGCACCCGGATCACCACGATCGCGCCGAGCACCAGCACGCTCTCCGGGGTTGGATCCACCAGAATGGTACGGATGATGTCGGCGATGATCAGCACTTCGAGTCCGAGCAGGATGGCCCGGCCCAGATTGCGCCGCAACTCCTCGTAGGCTCGCTGCCGGGTGTCCGCCCGCAGCACGGCAGGCACCGCGGCGAGGAACGCGGTCGCACCGCCGAGCACCATGATGGCCGCGCCGGCCGCCTCCACGACCCGCACGACCGCCGAGATCACCTCGTCAAAGTTCATCGGCGGCGCTCCTCGCTGCATGGTCGCTGCATGGTCGCTGCGACGATAGCGCGGGCGACCCCGCCGGTCGAGCCGTCCGCGCGGTCGACCCCTGCCTTGAGAGTCGCCGTTTGCGCCCACAATCGCCGGCGGGACGGCGTCACTCGGCACTATCGGCGATTCTCGACGTCTGAGCCGCGGGCGGCGGGCCGCGGCGCTCACCCGACCGTGCCCGTTCCGGTCGAGAGTGACCCGCGGAACGGACACTTTCGACCGGAACGGGGGTTTTCGGCGAGCGAAGGGCGGGAACACGGCGATTCGTTGCGAGTTATGGCAAGAAAACGCTCGCGGCCTCCCGCTACTCTGGACCGTGGCGCCGGATGGCACCGAAACGCACGCTGCACGGCTCCAGCCCGCACCACCGCACCACCCCGCCGCGACCGCGGCACTCACGAAGAACGGAGGTTCCCATGTCGAATTACATTGCGCAAGATGCACTGGTCGGTGAGCCCGAGGTTCTAGAGGATGCCGCCAGCACCGTCGCCGCCGACCCGGCAACCCACCCGGCCTGGCTCCGCCTCAAGTCCGCGGCCACCGCGCTGCAGGCCAGCCAAGCGCAGGACGGCTCGATTCCCGTCGCCGACGCCCACACGGATGCCGCGGCGCACGTCGACGTGATCGTCGCAGCCATCGACGAGCTCGCCCCGCTGTTCCCGCACGACGCCGCCTACCTCACGGCCGTGAACGTGGACTTCACCCGCTGGTGCAGCGAGGGCTTCGGCGTGCCGGACTTCTTCGACTCCCTGATGGTGTTCCAGCCGCAGCAGCAGCGGGCCGACGGCATCCGTCACCTGGTCGTGTTCCCGATGTACACCCAGAACGGCAGCACGAACCGTTTCGTCGAGGCCGTGCTGATCGAGGTCATCTGGCCGGAGTTCATCGACGAGCTCGAGCAGGAGTACACGAACGGTCTGTTCGTGCCGATCCGGTTCCTCGACTTCACGCCCGGCTACGACACCAACTCGGCCGTGCTGTTCCCCGAGACCGTCGCCATGCGCCAGATTCCCACCTTCACCTGGGGTGCGATTTTCGCCGACCGCGAGGCTGCCCGGTTCCGTCGAGTCGTGCGCGCGGCCGCCGAGATCACGCGTCTCGAACTGCCCGCCGACGCGGCGGCGCTGCTCGACGACCAGCACCTGGCCGAGGAAACCTTCGTCATGTGGGACCTCATCCACGACCGCACGCACATGCGCGGCGACCTGCCGTTCGACCCGTTCATGATCAAGCAGCGGATGCCGTTCTTCCTCTATTCGCTCGAGGAGCTGCGCTGCGACCTGACCGCATTCCGCGAATCGGTCACGATCGAACGCGACGAGAATGCGAGTCCGGAGGCGCGCAGGCACGCGAAACTCGTGCAGTATGCCGTGATCTTCGACCGGATCTTCCGGTTCGCGATCAGCGGCAGCCGGGTGCGCAACTACGACGGGCTGGGCGGGCAGCTGCTGTTCGCGTGGATGCACCAGCACCACGTGCTGCACTGGACAGACACCCGGCTCACCTTCGACTGGGCGGCCGTGCCCGACGTCGTCATCGCGCTCGGCGCGCAGATCGACGACCTCTACTGGGAGTCGATCGACCGGCCGAAGAAGTCCCACTGGCTGGCCGCCTACGACATGATCGCGAAGACGCTCACGCCGAACCCGGCGTCGCAGTGGGCTCGCGGCCTGCCGTTGGACGTGCTCGCCGGCGCGCCGAAGGGCTACACCGACCTCGTGCTCGACGACGAGTTCCCGCTGTCGATGTTCTTCGAGGCGCTCGACAAGAAGATGAAGCCCGTGATCGAGTCGACCGCCGGGCTCACCGGGCGTGACTGATTCCGCTGCCGGCCGGGCCGTTGCCGGTCGCACCGTGCTCATTGCCGGTGCGACCACCGCGGCCGGCCGCGCCGTGGCCATCGCGCTGACGGATGCCGGCGCGCGCGTGATCGCGGTCGGCTCCAACGCCGAGCGCCTGCAGGGCCTCCAGGCCGAGGTCACCGGCGCCGAAACGTATGTCTGCGACCTCGGCGTCCTCGCGGAGGTCACGGCGCTGGCCGACGCCGTGCACGCCGAGCACGGCCGCATCGACGGCCTGATCCACCTGGTCGGCGGCTGGCGCGGCGGCGGCGGACTGGCCGGCCAGTCCGACGAGGACTGGGACTTCCTGCACGCGCATGTCGTCACCACGCTCCGCAACACCACTCGCGCGTTCAACGACGACCTGCTGGCCTCGCCGGCCGGGCGCCTGGCGATCGTATCCAGTGTCTCGGTCGACAAACCCGCCCCGGGCGGCGCGAACTACGCCGCCGCGAAGGCCGCCGCCGAGACCTGGACCCGCGCGGTCGGTCAAGGCTTCGCCAAGGCAGGCTCGGATGCCGCGGCGGTCGTCTTCGTCGTGCGTGCCCTCGCCGGGCTGGAAACCGAGCTGGCGACTGAGGTCGTTTCCCTCTGGGACCCGCCCGCGGCATCCGTCAACAATTCCCGGATGCTCCTGGCCCCGCCGACCGAGTGAACCGCTGACAGTTGGAGGGAAGAGCGGAAGCCGGCCGGCCGCAACTCGCGGCACGCTAGCGTGGGACCAGGCTTCGAAGGGGTAGGCATGCTCGAAATCAGGTCCATCAACAAGCGCTACGGCACCCGGAAAGTACTGACCGACGTGAGCTTCGGCGTCGACGGCGGACGCCTGACCGGTTTCGTCGGCGCGAACGGCGCCGGCAAGACCACCACCATGCGGATCATCCTCGGTGTGCTGTCGGCCGACTCCGGCACGGTGCTGCAAGACGGCGTTCCGCTGTCCAGCGACGACCGTCGCCGCTTCGGCTACATGCCGGAGGAGCGCGGCCTCTACCCGAAGATGCGGGTCGGCGAGCACCTCGTCTACCTGGCCCGCCTGCACGGGCTGAGCCCGGCATCCGCCCGCCGCAACACCGCCGAGCTGCTCGACCGGCTCGGACTCGGCGAGCGCACCGGCGACCTGGTGCAGTCCCTCTCGCTCGGCAACCAGCAGCGCGCCCAGATCGCGGCCGCGCTCGTGCACGACCCGGAGTTCCTCGTGCTCGACGAGCCGTTCTCCGGCCTCGACCCGCTCGCCGTCGAGGTGGTCATGAGCGTGCTCTCCGGCTTCGCCGCCCAGGGCGCGCCGGTGCTGTTCTCCTCGCACCAGCTCGACATCGTCGAGCGTCTCTGCGACGACGTCGTGATCATCGCCGACGGCGAGATCCGGGCGAACGGCCCCCGCGAGCAGCTGCGCGAACAACACAGCAGCCCCCGGTTCGAACTCCGCACGGCCGCCACCGCGGAGTGGATCCGCGCCGTGCCCGGCATCTCCGTGCTCGACCTCTCCGACGGGGTCGCCGTGTTCGAGACCGAAACGGATGCCGCCAGCCAGGCCGTCCTGCGCCAGGCTCTCGACCTGGGCCCGGTCACGTCGTTCAGCCAGCAGCGCCCCAGCCTCGCCACCATCTTCAAGGAGGTCGTTCAGTGAGCACGCCCCGGAACGACCTCACCGGCACGCCGCACACCGACCGTGCGCAGGTGCGCCCGCGGTACCCGGCCCCGAGCTTCGCCCGGAGCGTGTGGCTCGTCGCCACCCGCGAGATCGTGGCGCGGCTGCGCAGCAAGGCGTTCCTGGTCTCCACGGGCATCCTGCTGCTCATCTCGATCGGTTCCGTCGTCGCCGGCAGCATCGCGAGCCAGAACCAGACCCTGCCCAAGGTGGCCGTCGTCGGTGCCGCCGCCCAGATCGTGGAGCAAACCGAGTCGTTCACGACGGTGAAGGCCGACGACGTCGCCACTGCCGAGGACCTGGTGCGGGACGGCACCGTTTCCGCTGCGGTCGTTCCGTCCACCCGAGCCGATGCCTTGCTCGGCGTGCGCGTCATCGCCCTCAGCTCCCCGCCGGTCGGCGTGCTCGCGGCCCTGAGCGTTACGCCCGCAGTGAGCGTGCTGGAGCCGACCTCGCGGCAGAGCGACGGCCTGGTCTACCTCGTCTCGCTAGGTTTCGGGCTGGTCTTCTTCATGTCGGCGATCACGTTCGGCTCGACCATCGCGCAGAGCGTCGTCGAGGAGAAGCAGACCCGGGTCGTCGAGATTTTGATGACCACCATTCCGGTGCGCGCTCTGCTCGGCGGCAAGGTGGTGGGCAACAGCATCATGGCCTTCGGGCAGATCGTGGCGATCAGCTCGCTGGTGGCGATCGGCATGGCCACAACCGGCCAAATCAGCCTGCTGGGCACCGTCGGGCCGTCGATCCTCTGGTTCGCCGTGTTCTTCGCGTTCGGCTTCATCATGCTCGCGGCGCTGTTCGCCGCGACCGCCTCGATGGTCTCCCGCCAGGAAGACGTGGGCTCGGCCACCTCGCCGGTGCTGTTCCTCGTGATGATTCCCTATTTCCTGGTGATCTTCTTCAACGACAACCCCACCGTGCTCGCGATCATGTCCTACATCCCGTTCTCGGCCCCGGTCGGCATGCCGATGCGCATCTTCCTCGGCACCGCCGCCTGGTGGGAGCCGCTGCTCTCGCTGGCGATCCTGCTCGCATCGACGGCCGTGGTCATCCTGCTGGGCTCCCGGATCTACTCGAACTCCCTGCTCCGGATGGGAGCCCGCGTCACGTTGCGCCAGGCCCTGCGCGGCTGACCCGACCCCGAACCAATTCGACGGAGATTGTGCCCTGACGGCCGCGTTTCGGCCCGAAAACACCGTTTCAAGGCACAATCTCCGTCGAATTCGCACACCGAGCGCACAGAACCGAGGCAGACGGATGCGCAAAGATGGAGTGGTGACTCAACTCCATGACCTTTCCTCGCGCGGGTTTGCCTCCGACAATTACTCCGGGGTGCATCCCGAGATCCTCGACGCGATCGTCGCCGCCAACGGCGCGCACCAGATCGCCTACGGCGAAGACGTCTACACGGCCAGGCTGCAGCAGGTCTTCGCCGAACACTTCGGCGCGGGCGTGGAGGCCTTCCCGGTCTTCAACGGCACCGGCGCCAATGTGATCGGCCTGCAGTCGATGCTGCCGCGCTGGGGCGCCGTGATCTGCGCATCCACCGCCCATATCAACACGGATGAGGCGGGCGCCCCCGAAAAGGTGGCCGGCATCAAGCTCCTCACCGTCGACACCCCCGACGGCAAGCTCACCCCCGCTCTGATCGACCAGCAGGCGTGGGGCTGGGGCGACGAGCACCGGGCTCAGCCACTGGTCGTGTCGATCACCCAGACCACCGAGCTCGGCACCGCGTACACCGTCGACGAGGTGCAGGCCATCGCCGACCACGCGCACGCCCACGGCATGAAGCTGCACATGGACGGCGCCCGCCTGTCCAACGCCGCCGCCTCGCTCGGCCTGCCGTTCCGCGCCTTCACCCGCGACGCCGGCGTCGACGTGCTCAGCTTCGGCGGCACCAAGAACGGCATGATGTACGGCGAGTGTGTCGTGGTACTGAACCCGGAGGCATCCGCCGGCCTGATCTACCTGCGCAAACTGAACATGCAACTGGCCTCGAAGATGCGCTTCATCTCGGCCCAGCTGATCGCGCTGCTCGGCGGCGACCTCTGGCTGCGGAACGCCGGCCACTCCAACGCCATGGCCCAACGGATGCGCACCGCTCTCGAGGCCGGCATCGCCGCCGGTCAGATCGAGGGTTTGTCCTTCACCCAGAACACCCAGGCCAACGCGATCTTCGCGATCCTGCCGCCCGGCGTGGCCGATCGCCTTCGCGGGCACTTCCGGTTCTACGATTGGAACCCTGCGACCAACGAGGTGCGCTGGATGTGCGGCTTCGACACCGACGAGGCCGACATCGACGCATTCGTCGCGGCCCTGATCCGAGAGCTGGCAGCCCGATGAACGTCTTCGAGAACAAACCCTGGCTCGGCTCCTACGCCCCCGGCGTTCCAAGCACCATCCAAGAGCCGACCGACACGCTCTCCGACATGATCGAGACCTCCGCGCGCCGGTTCGGCCCCAGTGTGGCACTCGACTTCTTCGGCGCCACCACCACCTACGCCGAGCTCGGCGAGCAGATCTCCCGCGCCGCGAACGGCTTGCTGCGCCTCGGCGTCAAGCCCGGCGACCGGGTGGCCCTGGTACTGCCGAACTGCCCGCAGCATGTGGTGGCCTTCTACGCCGTGCTGCGCCTGGGCGCGATCGTGGTCGAGCACAACCCGCTCTACACCGAGCGCGAGCTCCGGCACCAGTTCGAGGACCACGGCGCCCGCGTCGTGATTGTCTGGGACAAGATCTACAAGACCGTCACCGATTTCCCCGCCGACCTGGGCCTACGCACCGTGATCGCGGTGAACCTGACGGAGGCGATGCCGCTCGCCAAGCGGCTCCTGCTCAAACTGCCGATAGCGAAAGCCCGCGAGTCGCGCGACGCCCTGACCTCAGGCCCCTTGGGCAAGGATGCCTTCACCTGGGCCGGCATCGTCGGCTCGCGCAAGCTGCGCCACAGCCACCCGCGCCCGAAGGTCACCGACACGGCCGCGCTCCAGTACACCAGCGGCACCACCGGCACCCCGAAGGGCGCCATCCTCAGCCACTTCAACCTGCGCGCGAATGCCCTGCAGGGCGAGGCCTGGGTGCAGGGGCTGCGTCCCGGCGAGGAAGTCTTCTACGCGGTCCTGCCCATGTTCCACGCCTACGGCCTGACCCTGTGCCTGACCTTCGCGATGGCCACCGGCGCCCGGCTCGTGCTGTTCCCCAAGTTCGACGAGGGACTGCTGCTCGATGCGGCCCGGCGCACCCCACCCACGTTCATGCCGGCCGTTCCGCCGATCTACGACCGCCTCGTGAAGGCCGCGGCGGCGAAGAATGTGAGCCTCCGCAGCGTTCGTTACGCCATCTCGGGCGCGATGAGCCTGCCGGTGTCGATCGTGGAACGCTGGGAGGCCGCCACCGGCGGGCTGCTGGTCGAGGGCTACGGCATGACCGAGGCCTCGCCGATCGCCGTCGGCAACCCGATGGGCCCCAGCCGACGCCCCGGCACGGTGGGCGTGCCGTTCCCGAGCACCGAGATCCGCGTGGTGGACCCGGACGACCCCACCGTGAACCGCGGAATCGAGGAAGAGGGTGAGCTGCTCATCCGTGGCCCGCAGGTCTTCTCCGGCTACTGGGACCAGCCGACCGAGACCGCCAAGACCCTGCTCGAGGGGGGCTGGCTGCGCACCGGCGACATCGTGCGGGTCTCCGCCGACGGCTTCGTCACGGTCGTCGACCGCATCAAGGAGCTCATCATCACCGGCGGCTTCAACGTGGCGCCCTCCGAGGTCGAGGCGGCCCTGCTGTCGCATCCGGATGTCGCCGACGCCGCCGTCGTTGGGCTGCCGAGCGCGAACGGCGGCGAAGACGTGGCCGCCGCGGTGGTGCTGGCGCCGGGTGCCACCCTCGACGTGGACGCCATCCGCACCTACTGCCGCACCCGGCTCTCCGCCTACAAGGTGCCCCGCACCGTCGTGGCGGTCGACGAGTTGCCCCGGTCACTGATCGGCAAGGTGCTGCGCCGCGAGGTGCGCGCGGGTCTGATCGAGGAGTAGCGCCCGGGCTCCCCCGCAGCCCGATCAGCCGACCTCCGGCTCGCCCGTGCGCTTGAATCGTCGTTCAGTACGCGCCACACCGACAATTCACCCGCACTCGCACGCCGGAGGTCTCGGCGGCTCGGTGATCGAGCCGCACCGGCGGTCGAGCCTGTCGAGATCCCTGTCGAGATCCCCGCCCCGACACAGTAACTCCACAGCCCCGTCAGGTAAAAATGTCATCCGACTATTTTTCTCGGACAAGCGTCCGGGCGCTCTCAGGAGTGACCACCGGTGGAGACCACGATGACCAGAAACACTCTTGACCACTTCGATGTCGTCGTCATCGGCGCGGGGCCGGCTGGAACGGCCGCAGCGCTCCGGGCCGCCGAACTGGGAGCCCGCGTCGCCGTGGCGGAGGCCGACCGGCTCGGCGGAACCTGCGTGAACACGGGGTGCGTGCCGACGCGGGTGCTCGCCAAGGCGGCACGCCTGATGCGCGAGGTGCGCACGGCGGATACCTATGGAATCGTGGTCAGCGACCCGCGCATCGACTGGGCCACCATGGTCGATCGGGTGCAGTCGCGGGTGAACAAGGTACGCTCGATCAAGAGCGAGGCCGAGCGGTTCGAGGCTTCGGGAATCGAACTGGTTCTGGAAGGCCGGGCGCGATTCATCGATCCGCACTCCGTGGTCCTGGACACCGGCCGCATCCTCACCGCCGACACGTTCCTGGTCTGCGTCGGCGGGCACTCTCGGCGCCTGCCCGTGCCGGGGGCGCACCTGGCGACAGTCCCGGAAGACATCCTGAAGCTGCCGGCCCTTCCCCGACGGGTCGCCGTGATCGGCGCCGGCAACACCGGCGCACAACTAGTCACGGTGTTCAGCTCCTTCGGCTCGGCGGTGACCCTGCTCGACGTCGCCCCGCGCATCCTGACGGCATCGGATTCCGACATCTCCGACACGGTGTCGACGGCATTCCGCCGGCAGGGTGTGGCCGTGCACACGGGAATTGACACGGTGACCGCGATCCAGCAGCAAGCCGACGGAACCCTCACCCTGTCCTGGCGCGAGAACGGAGCGGGGCAGTCCGCCGACTTCGATGCCGTCATCATGTCCACCGGCTGGCCAGCGGATGTCGACGACCTGGGACTCGATCAGGCCGGCATCACCACCGAACGTTCGGCGATCCCGGTGGACCTGTACTTCCGGAGCGTCGTGCCTCACATTTTCGCCGTCGGCGACGCGAATGGACGGGACATGCTCGTGCAGGCCGCCCAGTTCGAGGGTGAAGCCGCCGCCGAGAACGCGGTGCTGGGCGCCAATCGCAGAACGCCGCACCACCTGCTCCCTGCCGGCGGCTTCACCGACCCCGACTACGCGGGCGTGGGGTTCACCGAGGAGGAGGCCAGGGCTCGGGACCCGCACTGCGTCGTCGCGACAGTGCCCTATTCCGAGCTCGACCGCGCTGTGATCGACGGCCGGAACCTGGGGTTCCTCAAGCTGATCGCCGACCGGCGGCGGGAACTGATCCTCGGCGCCCACGCCACCGGGGAGAACGCGGTCGAGGTGATCCAGTCCGTGACGACGGCGATGGCCGCCGGAGTCGACGTTGCCACCCTGGCCGGGGTGCGCTTCGCCTACCCCACCTACAGCGCGGTCATCGGCCTCACGGCCCGTCGTCTGCTGCTGGAGGCGCCGGAGCCGGTCGCGGTGGCCGCGCCTGCCCCGGTGGCCGCGCCTGCCCCGGTGGCCGCGCCAATCCCGCGGTGATCGAGCCGGTCGCGGTGATCGAGCCTGTCGAGATGCCCGACAAGCCCGATCTCCGGCCTACGGGCGCAGCAGCACCTTGATGGCGCGCCGCTCGTCCATGGCGGCGTAGGCCTCGGCGACCTCGGACAGCGGCAGCTGCAGGTCGAACACGCGGCCGGGGTTGATGGCGCCCGAGAGCACCTCCGGCAGCAGCTCTTCCGCGTAACCGCGTACGGATGCGACGCCGCCGTTCAGACCCACGTTCCGCCCGAACAGCGGGCGAACCTCGATCGGTCCGCCGGTGGGCACGCCGACATAGCCGACCATTCCGCCGGGACGGGCCGACGCGATCGCCTGCTCCATCGATTCCTTGGTGCCGACGCACTCGAGCACGCAGTCCGCGCCGATGCCGTCGAAGAGTTCACGGATGCGGGCCACACCGGCCTCGCCGCGCTCCTCGACGACGTCGGTGGCGCCGAACTCGCGGGCCACGACCTGGCGTTCGGGGTGGCGCGACATGGCCACGATCCGGGATGCCCCGAGCCGCTTGGCCGCGATGATGGCGCAGAGGCCGACCGCGCCGTCGCCGACGACGACGACCGTGCTGCCCGCGGTCACACCGGCGGAGACCGCGGCGTGGTGGCCGGTGCCCATGACGTCGGCGAGGGTCAGCAGACCGGGAACCTGGGCGTCGGTGGGCAGCGTCGGCGTCGCCACGAGCGACCCGTCGGCGTGCGGCACGCGCACCTTCTCGCCCTGGGCGCCATCGGCGAAGCCGCCGAGCTGGTCGTCCGAGCCCCACCAGCCGCCGTGCAGGCAGGAGGTGCTGGTGCCGTTCTGGCAGTTGATGCAGGTATTGTCGCAGTCGTAGAACGGCGCGATGACGAAGTCGCCGACCTTGATCCGGCTCACGTCGGCGCCGATCTCCTCGACGATGCCGACGAACTCGTGGCCGATTCGTTTCGGCTCCTCGGTGGGCTGGATTCCCCGGTAGGGCCAGAGGTCTGAGCCACAGACGCAGGCTGCGACGACGCGCACGATGGCGTCACCGCCGGTGGAGAGAATCGGATCGGATACTTCTTCGAGGCGGATGTCCCGTTCCCCGTAAATCACTGTTGCACGCATGGTCAAAGCCTAAGCCCGCCCACCTGACCGTCTCCCGACGGCCAGGGGAGCGGCGGCGACGGGAAGCCCTACAACAGCGCGTCGTCGTCGAGGTCGACCGGGTCCGAAACCAGCAGCGGGGCGGAGGCGACGCTGAGCGAGTCCCCGTCCGGCGCCAAGTCCACGCGCACCGTGTCGCCGTCCCGCACGGCGCCCGACAGGATCGCGGTCGCCAGCTTGTCATCGATCTCGGTCTGCATCAGCCGGCGCAGCGGGCGGGCGCCGTAGATCGGGTCGTAGCCGCGCTCCGCCAGCCAGGTGCGGGCATCCGGGGTCACCCCCAGCTCGAGCCGGCGCTCGACCAGCCGCTTTTCCAGCCGGTCCACCATCAGCCCGACGATCTGGCCGAGGTCCTCCATCGACAGCGTCTGGAACACCACGATGTCATCGAGACGGTTGACGAACTCGGGCTTGAACGTCTGGCGCACGAGCGTCTGCACGGCAGCCTCCTTCTCCTCCCGGCTGAGCACCGGGTCGATCAGGAACGCCGACCCGAGGTTCGAGGTCAGCACCAGGATCGTGTTGCGGAAGTCCACGGTGCGGCCCTGGCCATCCGTCAGCCGGCCGTCGTCGAGTACCTGCAGCAAGACATCGAAGACCTCCGGATGCGCCTTCTCCACCTCGTCGAACAGGATCACCGAATACGGGCGGCGGCGCACGGCCTCGGTCAGCTGCCCGCCCTGCTCATAGCCGATATAGCCGGGAGGCGCCCCGACCAGGCGGGACACGGAAAACTTCTCCCCGTACTCGCTCATGTCGATGCGCACCATCGCCTTCTCGTCGTCGAAAAGGAACTCGGCGAGCGCCTTCGCGAGCTCTGTCTTGCCCACGCCGGTCGGCCCGAGGAAGAGAAACGAACCGGTCGGCCGGTCCGGGTCAGAGATACCGGCTCGGCTGCGGCGCACGGCGTCGGCGACCGCCCGCACGGCCTGCCTCTGCCCGACCAGGCGGTGCCCGAGCTCACCCTCGAGGTTCAGCAGCTTCTCCGTCTCGCCCTGCAGCAGCCGGCCCACCGGGATGCCCGTCCACATGGCGACCACTGCGGCGATGTCCTCGGCGGTGACCTGATCATTGACCATGCGCGGCCCGTCGGACTCCGCCTGCTCGGCCGCGGCGAGCTCCTTCTCCATCTTGGGGATGTCGCCGTAGAGCAGCCGGGACGCCTTCTCCAGGTTGCCCTCCCGTTCGGCCCGGTCCGCCGCGCTGCGCGCGGTGTCGAGCCGCTCCTTGAGCCCGCCGACCCGGTTCAGCGAGGCGCGTTCCTTCTCCCAGCGTGTCTGCAGCTCGGTCAGTTTCAGCTCACGATCCTCGAGGTCGCCGCGCAGCTTCTCCAGCCGGGCCTTCGACGCGTCGTCCTTCTCCTTCTTCAGCGCGAGTTCCTCCAGCTTGAGCCGGTCCACGCTGCGCCGCAGCTCGTCGATCTCCACCGGGGCGGAGTCGATCTCCATCCTGAGCCGGCTGGCGGCCTCGTCGATCAGGTCGATGGCCTTGTCGGGCAGCTGGCGGGCCGTGATGTACCGGTTGGAGAGGGATGCCGCGGCCACCAGTGCCGCGTCCGCGATCAACACCTTGTGGTGCGCCTCGTAGCGCTCCTTGAGGCCGCGCAGGATGGCCACGGTGTCTTCCACGCTCGGCTCGTCGACCAGCACCGGCTGGAAGCGGCGCTCGAGGGCGGCATCCTTCTCAATGAATCCGCGATACTCGTTGAGCGTGGTCGCGCCGATCAGGCGCAGTTCGCCGCGCGCGAGCATGGGCTTGAGCATGTTGGAGGCAGCCACGGAGCCCTCGCCGCCGCCGGCACCCATCAGGGTGTGCAGTTCGTCGACGAAGGTGATGATCTGGCCCTGCGCGTCGTTGATCTCCTTGAGCACGGCCTTGAGCCGTTCCTCGAACTCACCGCGATACTTCGCCCCGGCCACCAGGGCCGCCAGGTCGAGGGCCACCAGTTGCTTGCCCTTGAGGGAATCGGCCACGTCGCCGGCCACGATGCGCTGGGCCAGGCCCTCCACCACGGCGGTCTTGCCCACGCCGGGTTCCCCGATCAGCACCGGGTTGTTCTTGGTGCGGCGGGTGAGCACCTGGCTGACCCGGCGGATTTCGGCGTCCCGCCCGATCACCGGGTCGAGCTTGCCGCTCTTGGCGATCTCGGTGAGGTTGACGCCGTACTGCTGCAGCGCCGTCTTCGCTTCGTCCTGGGGCGGTTGCTGACCTGCTTGCATCGGAGGATCCTCTCTCGGGCCGGCCGCTCGCGCCGCAGGTCGGTGGAAAAGCTGAGTCTGATGGACTCAAGTTTAGAGGACATCGGGAAAACGCGCCAGCGGTTCGGGGGCGAACGGGCCCGCAAGGCCCGCCTGCACCCCCCGTCACGACTCAATTTCCCCCGGGGTATCCGGATTCCTCTGTCGGATGCCATACTTACCGAACAAAAGACCCGTTTCTATACTCAGCGCAGAGGATCAGGCCCGTGGCCACCCCCACCCTTAAAAACTTCATCAATGGCCGCTTCGTCGCTCCCGCCGGCACCGAGCTGCTTCACATCGTCGATCCCACGACGGGACGCCTGGTCGCGCTGGCCCCGGTGTCCACAGCGGCCGACGTCGACGATGCGATGACCGCCGCGAAGAGCGCCTTCCGCACCTGGGGGCGCACAACCCCCTCCGAACGACAGCGCGCGCTGCTGCGCCTCGCTGACGCGATCGACGCCGAGAGCGACGCCATCGTGGAGGCCCAGCACCGCAACACCGGTCAGCCCCGTGCCACGATCGCCGCCGACGAGGTCGCGGCCGGTGCCGACCAGCTGCGTTTCTTCGCGGGTGCCGCCCGCCTGCTCGAGGGCAAGTCCGCCGGTGAATACCTGCCCGGCATGACTTCCTGGGTGCGCCGGGAGCCGATCGGTGTGGTCGGCCAGGTCACCCCGTGGAACTTCCCCTTCCTGATGGCGATCTGGAAGATCGGCCCGGCGCTGGCCGCCGGCAACACCCTCGTTCTCAAGCCCAGCGACACCACCCCCGAGTCGACCCTCGAACTCGCCCGGATCAGCCAGGGCATCCTCCCCGACGGCGTGATGAACATCGTGCTCGGAAACGGCGGGACCGGGGCCGCGATCGTCGAGCATCCGGTGCCGGGCCTGGTCTCGATCACCGGCAGCGTGCGGGCCGGCATGGCCGTCGCCGCAGGCGCCGCGAAGACGCTCAAGCGGGCCCACCTCGAGCTCGGTGGCAAGGCGCCGGCCCTGGTCTTCGCCGGCGTGGACGTGGCGAAGACCGCCGCCGCCATCGCCGACTTCTCCTTCTACAACGCCGGGCAGGACTGCACGGCCATCACCCGGGTACTCGTGCACGAGTCGATCCACGACGAGTTCGTCGAGGCCTTCGTCGCCGAGGCCCGCGGCCGCACCACCGGGTCGGCCGACGACGCCGACAACTACTTCGGTCCGCTCAACAACGTCAACCACTTCGGCGACGTCGTGCGGAAGGTCGCCGCCCTGCCCGACCACGCCGTGATCGCCACCGGCGGCCACCAGGTCGGTACCGAGGGCTTCTACTTCGAGCCCACCGTTGTCACCCAGGTGCGGCAAACGGATGCGATCGTGCAGGAGGAAACGTTCGGCCCGGTGATCACGGTGCAGCCCTTCAGCTCGGAGGAGGACGCGGTCACGCTCGCGAACGATGTCAACTATGCGTTGGCGTCCAGCGTCTGGACTCGCGACCACGCCACGGCCATGCGGGTCTCCCGCGACCTCGACTTCGGCGCGGTGTGGATCAACACCCACATCCTGCTGACCGCCGAGATGCCGCACGGCGGGTTCAAGCAGTCCGGTTACGGCAAGGACCTGTCGATGTACGGCGTCGAGGACTACACCCGGATCAAGCATGTGATGAGCGCGCTCGAATAACCGGCCTCGACAACCGGGTCTCGACAGGCTCGACCCAGAAGCCCGACCACAGACCGCCCGATTCATGGAGAACAGAGGAAGATCGTTGACATTCCATCCGCTCGACCCGCTGTCCGCCGTTGAGTTCACCGCCGCCGTGGCCGTTCTCGCCCGTGAGCGCGGCGTCGCCGACGGGTGGCGGTTCACCTCGATCGAGCTGGTCGAGCCCTCCCGGAGCGCCGTCGCCGGGTTCGCGGCCACGGGAGCGGTTCCTGACCGTCGCGCCCGGCTGGTCGTGCTCAACCGTGCCGAGAACACCACCTGGGTCGGCGTCGTGTCGCTCACGACCGACGCCCTGCTCGAGTGGGACACCGTTCCGGGGATGCAGGCGAACTTCACCGTCGACGAGTGGGAGGAGGCCGACGCCGCCCTCCGCGCCCACCCCGACGTGATCGCCGCCCTCGCCCGCCGGGGGATCACCGACCTCGACCTGGTCTTCATCGACACCTGGACCTACGGCAACGCCGTCATCCCCGACCGGTACCGCGGCCGCCGCCTGGGCTGGTCGGACGTCTGGGTGCGGGCATCCACGGAAGCCAACCCCTACGCGGGGCCGGTCAGCGGCCTCCACTTCGTGCTCGACGTCAACAGCATGGAACTGCTCGAGGTCGAGGACTCGTTCACGGTCGAACCTCCGGCGGGAATGGGCGAATACGTGCCGCACCTGGTGCCCCGGCGCATCCGGGATCGAAGCGAGCGCCCGACGCTGACGCCGCTCGACATCGTGCAGCCCGACGGCCCGAGCTTCACACTCGACGGCAACCTGGTGCAGTGGCAGAACTGGTCACTGCGGGTGGGGTTCAACTACCGAGAAGGCATGACCCTGCACACCGTGGGCTACCGGGACGGCGGCCGGGTGCGCCCCATCGCCAACCGGTTGTCGTTCGCGGAGATGGTCGTGCCGTACCGCGACCCCAGTGTCGACCACTTCCGCCGCACGGCCTTCGACGTCGGCGAGTGGGGTCTGGGCTTCATGACCACCTCGCTCGAACTCGGCTGCGATTGCCTGGGCGAAATCCGCTACCTCGACGCCGTGCTGCACAACAGCAAGGGCGAGCCGTACAGCATCCCGAACGCGTTCTGCATCCACGAGGAAGACAACGCGGTGCTCTGGAAGCACGTCGACCACAACGGCAGTGCCGAGGTGCGACGGATGCGCCGGCTCGTCGTGTCCTTCCACGTCACGGTCGCGAACTACGAGTACCTCGTCTACTGGCGCTTCTACCAGGACGGCAACATGGAGTGCGAGGTGCGCGCCACCGGAATCATGGTGGTGACCCACCTCGACGAGGGCCAGCCGCACCCCAACGGCACCCTGGTCGACACGCGCACCTACGCGCCGTTCCACCAGCATTTCATCGTGGCCCGGATGGACCTCGACGTCGACGGCCCGGAGAACACGGTGTTCCGCACCGAGACCCAGGTCGAGCCGATCAGCGCCGCGAACCCGCTCGGCCTCGCGCTCACGCAGCAGAACACCCCGATCGAGACCGAGGGGTTCGACGACTACAACTGGGACACCCAGCGGGCCTGGAAGGTCGTGAACGAGAACTTGCTCAACGGCCTCGGCACGCCGGTGTCCTACAAGCTGGTGCCCGGCGGCGCCATCCCCTCCTTCTTCGACCGTTCGGCGCCCGCTCTCCAGCGCGCCCAGGTGATCGGGCACACGGTCTGGGTCACCCCGAACGACGAGACCGAGCGTTGGCCGTGCGGCGAGTTCGTGAACCAGAGCGCGGTCGACCACGGCCTACCCGAGTGGATCCAGGCCGGACGGCCGGTGCGGAACGCGGATGTCGTGCTCTGGTATGTTTTCGGCATCCACCACATCACCCGGCCGGAGGAGTGGCCGATCATGGCCGTCGATACCGTGTCGTTCTGGCTCAAGCCGGTCGGTTTCTTCGACCGCAATCCGTCGCTCGATGTGGAACCGCGTCCGGCGCACTGTGCGCCGGACGAGCACGCCCAGCACGCGCACGACGCAGACCACCATGACCACTGAGTGCGACACCCGTCGCGAACCGAGGGAGAAACCAGCGTGACCCGAGTAGCCAACTACGTCGTCGCCTACGAAGCGACCGAACGGGGCAATGACACCGTCGAGCTGGGTGTCGCGCTGGCGCGCCTGACCCGCTCCGAGCTGCGTCTGTGCCTTGTGCTTCCGCATCATTCGTCCACCGTCCCGGCCCGGGTCGGCGCCGTGTCCTCCCCCGACTACCAGGCGCTGCTCGAGGTGCAGGCCCTCGAATGGCTCGAACAGGGCCGGGCCCTGGTTCCCGATGACGTGGTCGCCACCACGCATCTGCTCTACGCCGACTCCACCACGGAGGGACTGCTCCAGGCCGCCCGCACGTTCGACTCGGACCGCATCGTCGTCGGGGCCTCGCGCCGCGGCCTGATGAACCGATTCACGATCGGCAGTGTCGCCAGCGCGCTCCTGCACGCCTCACCGGTGCCCGTCGCGCTCGCTCCCCGCGGCTACCAGGCTCCCGCGCAGCTGACCCGGATCACCTGCGCCATCGGCACCCGGCCGGGCTGGAAGGCGCTGCTCGACTCGCTGGTGGCCTTCTCGGAGGACCTCACCGTCGACCTGCGCTTCGTCACGCTCGTGGAGGTCGACGCCGGTCGTCGACACCCGGTCGAGGTCACCGAGAGCCAGGCCCACCTCGCCGGCGTGCTGGAGTACTTCCAGAGCCGGTCGAAGGCGAGCGGCACCATCACCACCGAGGTCGGGTCCGGTCACAGCGTCGAGACCGCCGTCGAGGCCCTCGACTGGCAGCAGTCCGAAATCGCCTTCGTCGGGTCCAGCCGGCTGGCCCAGCCGACCACGATCTTCCTCGGCATCACCGCTCACCGCATGCTGCACGCGCTCCCCGTTCCCCTCATCGTGGTTCCCACCGGCACTGACGCCCGTAAGCCGCACTGACCGAAAGGACAGTCCTATGACTAGCCAATCTCCCTCCTCGGGCTCCACGCCCGGCACCACCACCCTCACCGGCGGCCTGTCCGAAAAGGGCCTCAGCGCCGGCTCGATCGGGCTGCTCGGCGCCACGGTCATCGGCATCTCGAGCATCGCGCCGGCGTACACCCTGACGGCCTCCCTCGGCCCGACCGTCGCGGCCGTCGGCGCCCAGATGCCCGGCATCTTCCTGGTGGGGTTCATCCCCATGCTGCTGGTGGCGCTCGGCTATCGCGAACTCAACAACGCCATGCCGGATGCCGGCACGTCCTTCACCTGGGCCACCCGCGCCTTCGGGCCGTGGCTGGGCTGGATGGGCGGCTGGGGTCTGATCGTCGCGACCGTGGTCGTGCTCTCCAACCTGGCCGGAGTCGCCGTCGACTTCTTCTATCTGATGCTCGCGCAGCTGTTCGGCAACCCTGGCCTCGCCGACCTGACCAACAACGCGGTGATCAACGTGCTCACCTGTCTGGTGTTCATGGTGGCGGCCGCCTACGTCTCCTACCGCGGCATGGAGACCACCAAGGCCGTGCAGTACGTGCTCGTCGCCTTCCAGCTGGTCGTGCTGGTCTGGTTCAGCGTCGCCGCCCTGACCCAGGTCGCCGAAGGCACCGCCTTCGACGCGCTGGCATTCAGTGCCGACTGGTTCAACCCGTTCCTCGCCCCCTCGTTCTCGGCCTTCGCAGCCGGGGTCTCGCTCTCGATCTTCATCTTCTGGGGTTGGGACGTCACCCTGACCATGAACGAGGAGACCAGGAACCCGAAGACCACCCCCGGGCGCGCGGCGACGCTGACCATCGGCATCATCTTCGCGCTGTACATCCTCGTGGCGGTCGCCACCCTGATGTTCTCCGGCGTCGGTGCCGGCGAATTCGGCCTCGGCAACGAGGAGATCCAGGGCAATGTATTCGCCCCCCTGGCCGGACCGGTAATGGGCCCCTTCGCCATCCTGATGTCGCTGGCCGTGTTGTCGAGTTCGGCCGCGTCGCTCCAGTCGACCTTCGTCGGGCCGGCGCGCACCATGCTCTCGATGGGCCACTACAAGGCGTTCCCGAAACGGTTCGCCTCGATCAGCCCGCGCTACAAGTCCCCGGCCTTCGCCACCGTGATGGCGGGCGCCGTGGCCTGGGGCTTCTACGCGATCATGCGCGTGCTCAGCACGGATGTGCTCACCGACACCATCCTCACTCTGGGCATGATGATCTGCTTCTACTACGGGGTCACCGCGTTCGCCTGCGTCTGGTACTTCCGTGACTCGCTGCACGGCCCCCGGGCCATCCTGCTCAAGCTCCTGGCACCGCTGATCGGCGGTGTCATCCTGCTGGTCATCTTCGCCACCACGCTGTACGACAGCATGAACCCCGACTACGGCAGCGGGTCGAACATCGGCGGTGTCGGACTCGTCTTCATCCTCGCTATGGTGCTCTTCATCGGTGGCATCGTGCTGATGCTCATCCAGCACAGGGTCAACCCGGACTTCTTCCAGGGGAAAACGCTGACAACGGGATCCTCGAANGGAAAACGCTGACAACGGGATCCTCGAAGGAACACGGGCACGTGGAGTAGCCCCCTGCCGTAACCGGCCGGGCCTGCCCCGGCCGGGCACGGCTCGGCCAGGGCGCGGCTCGGCCAGGGCGCGGCCCGGCCAGGGCGCGGCTCGGCCAGGGCACATGGAAGAATGGGTCCCGCCATGGCCCACACGCTCAGCTCCCACGACATCGCGCTCCTTGTGGGCAGCCAGGCCTTCTCGCGCGGCGAACGCTACGCCCGCAACGGCCACGTCGAGGTTGAGACCTGGTTCGGTTCGGGCACCCAGCTCTTCGGCTCTGTGCGCGGTTCGCACCGCACGCCCTATTCGGTGACCGTCTCGTTCACCCTTGATTCCACCGGCGCAACGGTGCGGGCATCCGGCGTCTGCACCTGCCCGATGAAGCGAAACTGCAAGCATGTCGCCGCGCTGCTGATCGACAGCCAGGGCGGTGCCGTGAGGGGCAGCCTCGGCCGGGTTCCGGGTGACTCAGACACCCACGACACTCTCCTGGGCCGCGAGCCCGGTTCCGCCCCGGCCGTGTTCCCCGCACGGGCCGCGTGGCGCAGCGCGCTGGCCCCGCTGGCGCGTCCGGATTCGGCGGCGGCAGGCAGTAAGACCCGGCTCGCACTCCAGTTCCAGCTCCTCGCTCCGGAATCCAGCCGTTTCGCCGGCCAGCCGGGGCTCCGGCGGCTCGCGGCCCGGCCCGTGGTGATGGGCAAGCAGGGCAAGTGGATCCGGGGCAGCGTCACCTGGGAGAACCTGACCACCGACGGCTCCCTCGACCGCAGCCAGCTGAGGGTGCTCTCGGCGATCTACGCCCTGCAGTTCGCGGCGCGGCCGTACTACGCGACGGCGGCACAGTGGATCCCCATCGATGCGTTCCCCGACCGGTCGCTCTGGGACCTACTCGCCGACGCGGCGAACACCGGACTTCCCCTGGTCTCCGCCACGGAGGAGCAGGATTCGGTACTCATCTCACCCGTTCCTGCGGGCCTGGAGCTGGACATCCGTCGCGCCTCCGACGGCCTCACACTGCACCCCACCCTGCTGCTGGGCGACGAACCGCAGAAGCGTGGCACCTTCGGGTTCATCGGCAACCCGGCCCACGGCGTCTACACCTGGGCCGACCCGCTCGGCGGCGCCCCTCAGATCACGCTCGCCCCGCTCTCGGGCGAGATCAGCCGGGAACTGCGCGCCATGGCCGCCTCAGACAGCATCGCCGTGCCCGGGGCCGACGAGGCCGACTTCCTGACCGAGTTCTACCCGTTCCTCCGCCACCGCATCGCCGTGACCAGCCGGGACGACTCGTTCGCCCTGCCGGAGACCCCGCAGCCGGTGCTGGCCCTGACCATCACGCACCAGACGGATGCCCGCATCGCCCTGCACTGGGAGTGGCACTACCCGGAATACCACCAGCCGCTCCGCCCGGCGCCCGGCGACAGCAGGTTTCGCGACGGCACCCGCGAGGGGCAGATCCTGCATGGGGTGCACCCGTTGCTCGCCTCCGTGCCGACGCTGGTCGGTCAGCAGACCGGCCGGCCGGTCCTGATCGAGCGGGCCACCCTGTCCGGCACCGCCATGCTCGGCTTCCTCGACACGGTGGCGCCAACCCTGGGGGCGGCCGATCACGTCACCGTCCTGGTCGCCGGGGACGCGCCGGAGTACCGCCGTGCCGACGAGGCGCCGGTGATCACCGTGGGCACCACCGAACGCCCCGGCAACCGGGACTGGTTCGACCTGCAGGTGTCGGTCAGCATCGACGGCGAGGAAATCCCGTTCGACAGCTTGTTCCGGGCCCTGGCGACCGGGCAGCAACTGATGATCCTGCCCAGCGGCACGTATTTCAGCCTCGACCGCCCCGAACTGCACACGCTCCGCCGGCTGATCGAGGAGGCGCGCGGACTGCAGGACGCCGGAGCAGAGTCCCTGGGGATCAGCCCGTTCCAAGCCGACCTCTGGGAAGAGCTGCAGGCCCTCGGGGTTGTCGCCGGCCAGGCGGCCGCGTGGCGCGACACCGTGTCGGGGCTCACCGACGTCGCCCAGATCCCGGAGCAGACGCTGCCAGCGGGGGTCGACGCCACCCTGCGCGGCTACCAGCAGGCCGGTTTCGAGTGGCTGAGTTTTCTCTACGACCACCAGCTGGGCGGCATCCTCGCCGACGACATGGGCCTCGGCAAGACCCTGCAGGCCATCGCCCTGATGGAACGGGTGCGGGAACAGCCGGGGGTGAGCGCGCCGTTCCTGGTTGTGGCTCCGACCAGCGTCGTCTCCAACTGGGCCGCCGAGTGCACCCGGTTCGCGCCCGGCCTGCGGGTGGCCGCGATCACCGAGACCGCCGGCAGGCGCAGCACCACCCTGGCCTCGCTGCACGCCGACGCGGATGTCGTGCTCACCTCGTACACACTGTTCCGGTTGGACTTCGGCGACTACGAAGCCCTGGCCTGGTCGGGCCTTCTGCTCGACGAGGCCCAGTTCGTGAAGAACCGCAAGTCCCGCGCCCACCAGTGCGCCCGCCGCCTGGACGCCCCGTTCAAGCTCGCGATCACGGGCACGCCGCTGGAAAACAACCTGATGGAGTTCTGGTCGCTGCTGTCGATCACGGCACCGGGGCTGTTTCCCAGCCCCGGCCGCTTCGGCGATTACTACCAGAAGCCGATCGAGCGGGATGCCGCCGAAGACCGGCTCGACCAACTGCGCCGCCGCATCCGCCCGTTCATGCTGCGCCGTACGAAGGAGCAGGTGGCCGGCGACCTGCCCACCAAACAGGAGCAGGTGCTCGAACTGACCCTGCACCCGAAGCACCGCGCGGTCTACGACACGCACCTGCAACGGGAGCGCCAGAAGGTGCTCGGGCTGATCGACGATATGAACGCGAACCGGTTCGAGATCTTCCGCTCGCTCACCATGTTGCGCCAGCTCAGCCTCGATGCCAGCCTCTACGACGAGAAATACGCCGACCTTCCGTCGACCAAACTCGACGTGCTCCTCGAGCTCCTCGACGACATCGTCGCCGGCGGGCACCGCACCCTCATCTTCAGCCAGTTCACCCAGTACCTGGGCAAGGCCCGCGCGCGCCTCGATGCCGCCGGCATCAGCTACTCCTACCTCGACGGCAAGACCCGCGACCGCGCACAGGTGATCGACGGCTTCAAGACCGGCGACGATTCGGTGTTCCTGATCAGCCTCAAGGCCGGCGGGTTCGGCCTCAACCTGACCGAGGCCGACTACGCCATCCTGCTCGACCCGTGGTGGAACCCGGCCACCGAGGCGCAGGCCGTGGACCGCATGCACCGCATCGGCCAGACGAAGAACGTCTTCGTCTACCGCCTGGTCTCTCGGGACACGATCGAGGAGAAGGTGATGGCCCTCAAGGCCACGAAGGCTCGCCTGTTCGAGAGCGTGATGACGACTGCGGCGGCACGCGGAACCGCCCTGACCGCCGCCGACATCCGCGAACTGCTCGCATAGCCGCGCAGCCCGCACAGCCCGCACAGCCGCGCAGCCGCGCAGCCCTCACGAGTAGGCTTTCAGCTGCCGGTCACGAGACCGCTGTCCCAGCAAGAGGTGGCCCATGCCGCAGCACCGTCCATTCGTTCCCCGGCCCGAATCCACCGTGATAGGGGCCGACGGCTGGCCGGCCGAGCTGGTCGCCGCCGTACGCGCGTCGACCGAAGCGGCCGCAGTCGCCACGCTGCCCTGGGTGGGCCGCGGCGACAAAATCGCCGCCGACCAGGCGGCCGTCGCGGCCATGCGGGCAGTGCTCCTGACCGCCCCGTTTCGCGGAACCGTCGTGATCGGTGAGGGCGAGAAGGACCACGCCCCCATGCTCGCCAACGGCGAACGGCTCGGCAGTGGTGACGGGCCCGACTGCGACATCGCGGTCGACCCGCTCGACGGCACGACCCTCGCGGCCCTGGGCCTGCCCGGCGCGGTGTGCGTGATCGCCCTCTCCCCCCGAGGCACGATGTTCGATCCCTCCGGGGTCTTCTACATGGAGAAACTCATCTCCGGCCCGGCCGGTCACGGCGTTCTGGACCTGCGTGCCTCAGCCACCCACAATCTCCGTGCCTTCGCGGCCGCACGTAGCGTCCCCGAGACCGCACTGACCGTGGCCGTGCTCGACAAACCACGCCACGTCGCGCTGATCCGCGAACTTGAGTTCGCCGGTGCGCGCGTGCTCCGCATCGCCGAGGGTGATGTGTCCACGGCCATCGCCGCCGCGTCGACGGATGCCGGGGTCGACCTGTCGATGGGCATCGGCGGCACTCCGGAGGGCGTCATCGCGGCCTGTGCCGTCCGCGCCCTCGGCGGGGTCATGCTCGGCCGAATGGCCCCGCAGAGTGATGCCGAGCGCGGCGCCGCACGCAGTGCGGGCCTCGACCTCACCCGCATCTACACCGCCGCCGACCTGGTGTCGAGCGAGCGCGTGCTGTTCGCCTCGGCCCCGGCCACCTGACCCGCTCGGTCGGCGTCCCTGACCCGCGGCGGGCCGAGCCCCGGTGGTCGAGCCCCCGCTGGTCGAGCCGGTCGAGACCCGGCGACCCAGCCCCCGCTGGTCGAGCCTGTCGAGACCCGGCGACCCAGCCCCCGCTGGTCGAGCCTGTCGAGACCCGGCGACCCAGCCCCCCGGGGCCTCCCAAGCCAACCCACACCCCACAACCGGTACCCCTGCACCCCGGCACCCCGGCACCCCACAACCGGCACCCCGCACCCGATTCCTCTCCCGCCTTCGGCACGAGAGAGAATAGAACGGTGAGTTCCACAACTACCTTCGCCCTTATCCGCCACGGCCAGACCGACTGGAATGCCGCACTGCGCATCCAGGGTCACTCCGACATCCCACTTAATGACACCGGTCGCGGACAGGCAGCGGATGCCGTCGGTGACCTGGCCGCGCACGAGTGGGACTTCGTCGTCTCCTCGCCGCTCAGCCGCGCAGCCGAGACGGCCGACCTGATCGCCGAGGGCCTCGGTCTTACCGTCACCGGTCGCATCCCGGAGATCGTCGAGCGCAACTACGGTCCTGCCGAGGGTCTCGGCGCCGGCCCCGAGTTGGACGCGCTCCGCGTGCCCGGCGGCCCCACCGGTATCGGCGGGTTCCGCGGCGCTGAGACGGAGGCCAGTGTGGCCGACCGCGGAGTCGAGGCCCTGCAGCTACTCGCGCACGAGAACCCGGGTGCCCGCATCATCGTCGTGAGTCACGGTACTCTGATTCGTCTCACCCTCATGCAGGCCCTCGATCAGCCCGTCGACACGATCCGGAACGCGTCCCTCAACGTGATCGTCCACGACGAGGCCGGTTGGACTCTCGACATTCTCAACGGCGAACCAGTCCCCGTCGCCGACCTCCTCCCCACCACGAACTAGTTCCGACCGCGAGAGCGACCGTTCCGGTCGAGAGTGGCCGTTGTGCCGGACACTCGCGTCCGAACGGGCACAGTCACCACTGGTTAGCGGCGGATGGCTCCCGTTGGCTCCCGTGCGGGGTGGCTTTCTTCGGTTGTGGTGTGTGCGCGTTGGCAGGTGGGTTTTCGGGTGTGGCTGATTCAGGACATCCGTCGCCCGTAGCCACCGGCCGGCGCGGACTAGTGCGGGGCGGGTGTGGGTGCCCGGGGCGGCGTGCTGGGTTCTCCTGAGTTGGCCACATCGTCGGTGCTTGCGGCATCACCGGTGGTT
>NZ_SOGK01000116.1:0-19484 GCF_004564305.1 Cryobacterium sp. TMT3-29-2 | reverse complement strand
GGCCGAGGTTTTTGGCATTTGACATTGTGCACGCTGTTGAGTTCTCAAGGATCGGACGCACTCGACTTCAGGCCCAAATTAGGCTGTCGCTTCGAGGCAACTTGTATAAGTTAGCTGCCCGGCCAATTCCTGTCAAGTCGAGGTGAGCAGCACATTTCGAGTGCGCCGAAGCACATTCAAAGGAATCCACACACTCGACCGGAGGACCAGTCGGAGAGAGTTACCATCTTGGCTTCTCTTCAAATGCTCCCTCAGCGGGTAGACATGAGAACAGAAACTAAAACCTTCGTCCCACTTGAGGCCGGTAAGCTCTGCGGCTTTCCGAACCTGTGGGGTGACTTAGATGACATTACGGTGAATGCTGAGGGCGCGCAACTCCCCTCAGCATCCCGGGCGTGTCGGCTGCGCGCCCCCATGGAGAGCCGCCGCACGACGACGATCGGCAGCCATGACGGTCGCCATCACGCCTTAGCGGCCGGTCGACACCGTGACGGTGAACTTGGCATTCCGCCCTACCTGGTGAGTGGGCCCAACCAGTCGGGTCAATGCCGGCCTATACCCGAGGTGGGTGTTCCACACCGTCCAGAGCTCACCGCTGGGCTGCAACACCCGCCCGGCATCCTCGAAGAGCTTCAGCGCGATGCCGGCATGCACCGAGGAGCCGATGTGAAAGGGCGGGTTCAGCACAATCAGATCCGCCGATGCAGCCTCCTGACTCTGGAGCGCGTCATCCCGGACAACCGTGACCCGGTCCGCGATCGCATTGGCCACCATGGTGCCCTGCGCGGAGGCGACGGCCGCAGCCGATTGGTCCGTGGCGATCACCCGCAGGGCGGGACGCCTCCGGGCGAGGGCGGCGGCGAGCACCCCGGTACCGCAGCCGAGGTCGATGGCGCTCCGGGCATCCGTCGTCATACGATCGACGAACTCGAGCAGGTAGCGCGTCCCGATATCGATGGTCGCGCCGGCAAACGCGGCCCCGTGAGCGCAGACGGTCAGCCCGAGATCGGCGTACGTCACCGAAATTGGCCAGGTGGATACCGCAGCCTGCGTCTCGGTGGAGATCGGCGCCTGGGCCCTGAGAATCCGCGACTTCTGCCGGGCCGGTGAGACCCGAAGCTCACCGAAATGCCGGCGCAGCACCTCGTTCATGGCCGGCGTCATGTGCTTGATCCGCCCACCGGCGATCACGAGTACATCCGGTGCCGCGAAACGACGGATGGCGTCCGCGTACTCATCGAGTGCCGCCAGGCTGCGCGGCAGTTGCATCAGTACCACCCGCGCGTTCGCCAGCAGCTCTTCGCCCAGGTCAAGGGAGCGGTAGGTTTCGGCAAGTCCGGCGTCAGCCGCGTTGAGCGAGAGCGCCATCTCCCCGGAGAGCGCATCCTGGTGCACCCGGATGCCTCGCGCGCCGGCCAGCGCGGCCGCGCCCAGGGTGAGTGCCCCATACCGGTCCTCGATCACCACGACCTCGCCGGCCCCGGCCCCGGCCAGCACACCTGCCGCCTCGTCGAGGATCAGCCGGTCGCTCGCATCCACGGCGAAGAGGTTGTCCGCTTCCACATCGGGAAAACGCCTCAGGCGGTCAAAGGAAAAATCAGACATTCCCTCAGGCTAGCCCGCGAGTGCGGCTACTTGTCTTCATTGGTCGAGCGGGAACCCAGGGGGCGCCAGATCACGATCTGGTTGGACCGGCGCGTGCGCGTTCCGGCCCGCATCGAGATGACCTCACCGGCCGAGCCGGCGGCGAAGACGCGCCGACCCGGACGGTTGAGCAGTTCATCGGCCAGCGCAGACTCCAATTCGCGCAGTCGCGATTCGAGCGTGCGCACGTGGTCCTCGAGCTCGATGATGCGACGGATGCCCTCCAGGCTCACGCCCGCAGCACCGAGTTCCGCAATCTCGCGAAGCTTAGCCACATCCCGCATCGAGTATCGGCGAGACCGACCGGGGGTGCGGTCGGGACTCACCAGCCCCAGGCGATCGTATTGGCGCAGTGTTTGCGGGTGCATGCCCGCAAGCTCGGCGGCCATCGAGATCACGAAAACCCGGGTGTTCTCATCCACCGTCAGTCTCTCGCCTTCGCAAGGAGCTCGTCGCGCGGATTCTCCTTCGGCAGCGCTTCCGCGAAGGCCGCGAGTTTCTCCTCGGCGTCCTTCGACAGATGTGACGGAACGGCAACCTGCACCTCCGCCAGCAGATCGCCGGTGCCCTTGGGTGTCACGACGCCCCGCCCCTTGACGCGCAGCACGCGTCCGCTCGGAGTGCCCGGGGCGATGCGCAGTTTGACCGGAGCTTCACCCAGCGTCGGCACTTCGATGGTGGCGCCGAGCGCGGCCTCGACGAACGTGACCGGCACGGAGACCCGCAGGTTCAGGCCGTCACGTTCGAAGACCGGATGCTTGCGTACGTTCACCGTGAGCACGATGTCGCCAGACTCGCCGCCGTCGGGGCTGTGCTGCCCCTGGCCGCGCAGTTTGATCTTCTGCCCGTCAGCCACCCCGGCCGGGATCTTGACTTTGATGGCACGGCCGTCTTGCGTCTGCAGGGTGATCTGGTCACCGTGTGTGGCCGTGATGAAGTCGACCGTGGTGGACGCGATCACGTCGCGGCCGCGGGTCGGTCCGCCGTAGCCGCGGAATCCGCCGCTCGACGTGCCGAAGCCGCCGCCACCCTGACCGCGACCGAACATGCCGCCGAGAAGGTCGTCGAAACCGCCCTGCTCGTAGGAGTAGCCGGGCTGTTGCTGCCGCGCTCCCCCACCGAACATGCCGCCGAAGACATCGTCGAAGCCTCCGGCCTGGCCGCCACCGGGGCGCGGGGCGGTGAAGCGGGCTCCGCCGCCCATCGCGCGCACGGCGTCGTATTCCTTACGTTGCGCAGGGTCGCCGATCACCGAGTGTGCCTCGCTGATTTCCTTGAACTTCGCCTCGGCCGCAGGGTTGCCCGGGTTGGAGTCCGGGTGGAATTTGCGGGCGAGTTTGCGATAGGCCTTCTTCAACTCGGCCGGGGTGACGTCCTTCGACACACCCAGGACCTTGTAGAAGTCCTTATCGAACCAGTCCTGGCTAGCCATCGCTCGGTACCTGCACGACGACCTTGGCCACGCGCAGGAGCGATGAGCCGAGGAAGTAGCCGGTCTCGATCACGTCACCGACGGTCTCCGATTCGATGCCGGCGGTGGGCAGCTGGAAGATCGCCTCGTGGACGGTCGGATCGAACGGCTCGCCGACCGTGCCGAAGGACCTCACGCCCAGGCGCTCGACGCTCGCCCGCAGCTTCGCGGCGATCGTGCTGAACGCCGAGTCATCCACCAGGTCGCCGTGCTTCTCGGCGCGGTCGAGGTCATCGAGCACGGGGATCAGGCCCTTGACGACATCCACCGTGACGCGCTCGCGCTCGACCTCTCGGTTCGCTTCGGTGCGCCGACGGTAGTTGGCGTACTCCGCGGTGACCCGCTTGAGGTCGGCGAGGTGCTCGCTCGTGGGCTCGTCGACTTCGCGCGCGGCGGCGTCCAGAATGTCCTGGACCGTCAGCTCGTCTTCTTCGATCCCCTCGGCGGAGGCCTCCTCGGTGTCCTCACCGCTGACGGCTTCTGCGTCCGCGGCGGCCCCGGGGGCACCCTCAGCGGATGCCCCCTCTTCAAACGGCTCGTCCTCAGGACGCTTGGTGTCGTCTGCCATTACTTCTTGGCCTCGTCTTCGTCGTCGACGACCTCGGCGTCAACCACGTCTTCGTCGGAGCCGGCTGCGTCGGCGGCGGGCTCGGAGTCGGACGGGGCGCCGGCCGCGGCATCCGCCTGGCTGGTCTTGTAGATGGCCTCGCCGAGCTTGCCCTGGCTCTCGTTGAGCTTGTCGAAGGCCGTCTTCACGGCTGCGTCGTCGTCGCCGACGAGAGCGGCCTTGAGGGCGTCGACGTCGGCCTGAACCTCGGACTTGACGTCCTCGGGCAGCTTCTCGTCGTTCTCCTTGATCAGCTTCTCGATCGAGTATGCGAGCTGTTCGGCCGTGTTGCGGGTCTCGGCGGCCTCGCGGCGACGCTTGTCCTCGGCGGCGTGCTCTTCACCTTCGCGCACCATGCGCTCGATGTCTTCCTTCGCGAGCGAGGATCCGCCCGTGATGGTCATCGACTGCTCCTTGCCGGTGCCCTTGTCCTTGGCGGACACGTGCACGATGCCATTGGCGTCGAGGTCGAAGGTGACCTCGACCTGCGGGATGCCGCGCGGGGCCGGCGCGATGCCGGTCAGCTCGAACGTGCCGAGGTTCTTGTTGTCGCGGGTGAACTCGCGCTCGCCCTGGAAGACCTGGATCGCGACGGACGGCTGGTTGTCGTCGGCCGTGGTGAAGGTCTCGCTGCGCTTGGTCGGGATGGCCGTGTTGCGCTCGATGAGGCGGGTCATGATGCCGCCCTTGGTCTCAATGCCGAGGCTCAGCGGGGTGACGTCGATGAGCAAAACGTCCTTGCGCTCGCCCTTCAGCACGCCGGCCTGCAGTGCGGCGCCGACGGCGACGACCTCGTCCGGGTTGACGCCCTTGTTCGGGTCCTTGCCACCGGTCTCAGCCTTGACGAGTTCGTACACGGCGGGCATGCGGGTGGAACCACCGACGAGAACGACGTGGGCGATGTCTTCGACCTTGACTCCGGCTTCACGGATGACGTCCTGGAACGGCTTCTTCGTGCGGTCGAGCAGGTCTTCGGTCATCTTCTCGAACTGGGCGCGCGTGAGCGTCTCGTCGAGGTTGGCCGGGCCGTTCTCGGTCAGGGAGAGGTACGGCAGCTGGATGCTCGTCGACATGCTGCTCGAGAGTTCCTTCTTGGCCTGCTCGGCGGCTTCCTTGAGGCGCTGCTTGGCGATCTTGTCCTTGGAGACGTCGACGCCGGTGGTTTCCTTGAACTTCTTGATCAAGTGATCGACGATGCGCTGGTCCCAGTCGTCGCCGCCGAGGCGGTTGTCACCGGCGGTCGACCGCACCTGGATGGTGGAGAAGTCGTCGTCCTTGCCTACCTCGAGGAGGGAGACGTCGAAGGTTCCGCCGCCGAGGTCGAAGACCAGGATGAGCTCGTCTTCCTTGCCGCGGTCGAGGCCGTAGGCCAGGGCGGCCGCGGTGGGCTCGTTGATGATGCGCAGCACGTTGAGTCCGGAGATCTCGCCGGCCTCCTTGGTGGCCTGGCGCTCGGCGTCGTTGAAGTACGCGGGAACGGTGATGACGGCATCCGTCACCTTGTCGCCCAGGTACGCCTCGGCGTCGCGCTTGAGCTTGGCCAGAATGCGGGCCGAGACTTCCTGCGGCGTGAACTTCTTGTCGTCGATGGCGACGTTCCAGTCAGTGCCCATGTGGCGCTTGACCGACGCGATGGTGCGGTCGACGTTGGTGACGGCCTGGCGCTTGGCGGTCTCGCCGACCAGCACCTCGCCGTCCTTGGTGAAAGCGACGACGGACGGTGTGGTCCGGAAGCCTTCGGCGTTTGCGATGACGGTGGGTTCTCCACCTTCGAGGACGGCCACCACAGAGTTGGTGGTTCCGAGGTCGATGCCTACTGCACGGGCCATGTGTGCGTTCTCCTTCAAAGTATGTTCTCAACTCGATTTCTCAGAGTTGAGTGTTGCTGGCTCAAGTGTGCCAGTGTCTCAAATTGGAGTCAAGCCACGCACCTGAGAGTTGAGCGTGAACGACTCAACTTTGAGATTTCGCGGGATCGATGGTTTTCGGCTACCCCCATCCACTAGCCTCAGCGCATGACCGGGATCGCGGAGCAGGGCAGCACGGATGCCCAGGTGCAGCCAGACAAGTCGAGCAGACGCCGCGTAGTGGCCTGGAGCTTCTGGGACTGGGGCTCCGCCGCGTTCAATGCGGTGGTCACCACCTTCGTCTTCACCGTTTACATCACGGGCAGCTCCTTCGGCGACAAAGACGTCATTTCAGCCCAGCTCGGCTGGGCTCTCGCCATCGCCGGCTTGTTGGTGGCCGTGCTGGCGCCGATCACCGGGCAGCGCTCGGACACCTCCGGGCGGCGCAAGCTGTGGCTGGGGGTCAACACGTTCATCGTGGTGGGTCTCACCGCGGCGATGTTCTTCGTCGAGGCGTCGCCTGGCTTCTTGCTGCTCGGCCTTGTTCTGGTGGCCGCCGGAAACGTCTTCTTCGAGTTCGCCAGCGTCAACTACAACGCGATGCTGTCGCAGGTCTCGACCGCGCGCACCATCGGCAAGGTCAGCGGTTTCGGCTGGGGTATGGGCTATATCGGCGGCATCGTGCTGCTGCTCATCGTGTACTTCGGCTTCATCAGCCCCGACGTGGGCCTGTTCGGGGTGACCGGCGAGAACGGACTCGCGGTGCGGGTCACGATGCTGATCGCGGCTGCCTGGTTCGGACTGTTCGCCCTGCCGGTGCTGTTCTCGGTTCCCGAATACCGTTCCCCCGCCGCCGCGCGCCGGCCCCGGGTGAGCTTTCTCCGCTCCTACATCGTGCTCGGGCAGGACATTGCCCGGCTCTGGAAGACCAGCCGCCAGACGGTGTACTTCCTGATCGCGAGCGCGATCTTCCGTGACGGCCTGGCCGGGGTGTTCACCTTCGGCGGTGTGCTCGCGGCATCCGTCTTCGGATTCTCGCCCGGCGAGGTGATCATCTTCGCGATCGCCGCGAACGTCGTCGCGGGCGTGGCCACCATCATTTCCGGCGCGCTCGACGACCGGCTCGGCGCGAAGCCGATCATCGTGACCGCCCTGATCGGCCTGATCGTGTTCGGCAGCGTCGTGTTCCTGCTGCACGACGGCGGCCCGATCGTGTTCTGGACCGCCGGCCTCGCCCTGACGCTGTTCGTCGGGCCAGCCCAGTCGGCCAGCCGCACCTTCCTGGCACGCCTGATCCCGGCCGGCCGGGAGGGCGAGGTCTTCGGCCTCTACGCCACGACGGGACGCGCGGTGAGCTTCCTGGCGCCGACCATGTTCGCCCTGATGGTGACGATCTTCGGCGAAACCTACTGGGGAATCCTCGGGCTCATGCTGGTTCTGCTCGTGGGACTGCTCCTGCTGCTGCCGGTGAAGGCGCATCAGGACCAGATCGGCTAACGGATGCGGGTGGCCTCGTTGTGCTCGACCAGCACCCAGGTGGAACCCTCGTCATTGGAGACCCAGCCCTCCCAGGCGTAGGCGTCGGGCGTGATCGACGCGAAGTTCCAGCGGATCGGACGCCCGTCGGTGCCCGTGCCGTCCTGGCGCATCGCGTTGCGGTGCGGGGTCGCGACGAGGTGGCAGTATTCGCCGGATGCGGGGGCGAAGTAGCTGACCCGCCACACGCCGGCGTAGGGGTCGTAGACCCGCAGGGCCGTGGCGACGGTCTCGAATCCTGACGGGTGCGACTCGCTCGGGATGACCTCGATGTCTTGCACCGCGCGCCCGTCGAGTACGAAGTCGACGATCCAGGTGAATTCACGCCCGGTCCATTCGCCGGACGCCTCGTCGAGGCGGGACCCCGTGGCCGCCCAGGCGCCGACCAGCTGGCCGAACCGGCGCATCCGTCCCGGGTACTCGGGCGTCGGTCCCGGCGCGACGAGCGCCTCGGCAAGGCTGGGCACGGATGTGGTCATGGCCCGATTTTACCGGGCGCGTGTTGCATCCGTGTGAACCGGGTTACTCGGGCCCGGTGGTCGCGCCCGTGGAGACCGCCCGCCCGCGGTAGTCGAGCCCGTCGTCGAACCAATTCGACGGAGATTCTCGCCTGGAAGCGCTCTCTTCGGGGTTTTAGGACCGTTTTGCGTAAAATGTCCGTCGTATTCGTTCAACGCTCACGGCGGGGCGCACTCGACTAGGAGACCTCAGGCGCTCCCCGCACATCCGTGCAGTGGAAGTTCTGGAACGACCTCGACGCGGTCGGCCCGCGCTGGCCCTGGTAGCGGGAGCTGTATTCGCTCGAGCCGTAGGGGCGCTCGGCCGGCGAGCTCAACCGGAAGAAGCAAAGCTGCCCGATCTTCATGCCGGGCCACAGCTTGATCGGCAGGGTGGCGACGTTGCTCAGCTCGAGCGTCACGTGGCCGGTGAAGCCGGGGTCGATGAACCCGGCGGTCGAGTGCGTGAGCAGGCCGAGCCGGCCGAGCGAGCTCTTGCCCTCCAGGCGCGCGGCGACGTCGTCGGGCAGGGTGACCTTTTCATAGGTGGACCCGAGCACGAACTCGCCGGGGTGCAGGATGAACGGTTCGCCCGCGGCGGTCTCGATCAACCGGGTGAGATCGGGCTGGTCTTCAGCCGGATCAATATAGGGGTACTTGTGGTTGTCGAAAAGGCGGAAGAAGCCGTCGAGTCGCACGTCAATGCTGGACGGCTGGATCATGTCGGCCTGGTACGGCTCCAGACGAATTCGTTCCGCGTTGATTTCAGCCTTGATATCGTGATCCGAGAGCAGCACGGGTCCAGCCTAACGGCGCGGACTTGATATGCTGGCACTTCCGGTGCGGGCTTGCCCGCTCGACGGACATGCGGATGTAGTTCAATGGTAGAACTTCAGCTTCCCAAGCTGATAGCGCGGGTTCGATTCCCGTCATCCGCTCTCCCTTACCTCCCTGGCCGAATGATGTGCCGCGTCGGCGGCCTCCGGTATCGTCGGAACCATGACCGACCCGACACTGCGTATGCCCAACTCCGTGCTGCGGGTTGTTCTCGACCTCGGCGTGTTGCCCCTGGACATCCCCCCGCTGCCGCCACGCTTCCGGCACCCGGAGTTCGACGCCGATTGGGATGACGAGGAGCAGGTCGCCGGCATATTCCTCGGCTTCGACGACGGAGAGTTCCACCTGGATATCCTGGAAGAGGGCGTCGAGTACCACTTCCACCACGCCGACGGCTCCTCGAGCGACGACAGCCCGTGGCCGGCCGCCGACACCCAGGCCCTCGTCGACTGGGCGACCGGCTTCGTGTTGCACGTCGCCCCGCGCCTCCCGGATCTGCTGGAAGACGCGGACGAGGCCGCCGAATGGCATCATGTGGGGCTGCCGGTGTACTCCCGCGACTACGGGCCGGTCCCGCTCGAAATCCTCGACGTGGAGCTGGAAGGCGAGCAGCTGATGCTCCCTTGGCTCGGCTCCGGTCACATCGCCGACGAGCATCTCGACGGGCCCGATCACCCGATCGCGCTCCTGTGGAACCCCGAACACGAGGATCCGGACATCCCGATCGCCCGGGTGTGGCTGCACCCGAAGACCGGGGAGCCGAAAGCGCGCGCGGAGGCGGGCGTGGACTGGGCTGCCGTCGGGCTCACCAAAGCAGAGGTCCTGTCGTGGGCGGAGAGCCTCTACCTGAACAATCACGTGATCGGCGACCCGGCCCAGATGATCATGCGGGCCGCACTGGAACGCATGGCGGGGCTCGATCGCTAGTAGCGTGAGCCCGGGCGTTCCCGAGGTCGGAGTGAACTTGGGTGCGCGGCAGGACTGCCCTGCGCCTCATCGGCGGCGAGCGCGAGCTCGACGAACGCGCGCACCGCGGCCGACGCACGCCGCTTGCGCGATGCCGCCAGGTAAACGGTGAAGTTGGGCAGGTTCGCCACGGGCAGCCGGTGCACGCCCAGAGCATCCTGGGCCGTGAATTCGGGCAGCAGGGCCACGCCGAGTCCATTGGACACGTATTCGGCGGCCGTTCCGATGTCGGAGACCTCGATCATGACCCGCCGCTCGAGGCCCGCGGCGGTGAAGGCATCGTCCACGATCCGGCGGCTGGCGTAGCCGGGCGGCAGATCGATGAACTCCTCCGGCACCAGGTCTCCTAGTTCCACGGCCTGCGCCTGGGCGAGGCGGTGACCCTTCGGCACCACCAGCACCATCGGCGACGAAGCGATCGGCACGGCTAGGAGCGCGGTCGGCGCCGGCCCGCTGAGCGCGAGGAAGGCCAGGTCGAGTTCGCCCGAGACAAGCTCGTCCACCAGCCCGGCCGACCCCCGCCGGGCCGCGCGCAGCCGCACGCCGACGCCCGGGTGGCCGGCGCGGAAGAGACCGAGCAGCCGGGGCACATTCACGAGCGTGACCGAGGTCATCAGCCCGATCACGATGGACCCGGTGATGGCGCGGGTGGTCTCCTGGGCGGCATCGCGCACCTCGTTCACGGCGTCGAGGGCGTCGCGCACCCTCGGCAGCAGCACTTCGCCAGTCGTAGTGAGCCTGATCTGGCGGCGGCTGCGATCGAACAGTTCGACACCCAGTTCGCTTTCGAGCGAGCGGATACCGGCCGAGACGGCGGATTGGGCGATGGTGAGCCGGTCCGCGGCGCGGGTAAAGCTCAGCTCGCCGGCGACGGCACTGAAGAATTCGAGATGTCTCAGGTCCATGGGCCTAAGCATCTCATTGGCAGATCGTTTGCATCGCCACTCGGCGTTGTTTCTTATTGAACGAGCAACGAGGATTGAGGGGAGGCCGATTCAGCACGGCGAGCCGGGAGGCATCCGAATGACCACCACTTCATCTGTTCAGAGCGACGACAACACGTCCGAGGTCACGCTTGCACGCCAGGACGCCGGCACCCCCGCGTCGTCCACTCGCTCCGCCCAACGCGTGGTCGAGTGCCTGAAGGCCTACGGCGTGCAGTGGGTCTTCGGCGTTCCCGGCGCCAAGATCGACCCCGTCTACGACGCTCTCGTCGACGACGGGCCCGAGGTGATCGTGGTGCGCCACGAACAGAATGCGGCGTTCATGGCCGCAGCCGTCGGGCGACTGAGCGGCGAGCCCGGCGTCGTCCTGGTGACGAGCGGTCCGGGCACCTCCAACCTCGCGACGGGCCTCCTGACGGCGACGACCGAGGGTGACCCGGTGGTCGCCCTGTGCGGCGCGGTCCCGCGTGCAGACCGATTGAAGCGCACGCACCAGACCATGGATGCCGTGGGCATGCTGTCCGCCGTGACCAAGTCCGCCGGAGAGGTCAGTGTCGCCGACAACGTGCCGGAGGCCATCGCGAATGCGTTCCGCGAGGCAACCCAGGAGCCCAAGGGCGCCGCCGCTGTCGTGCTCCCCTACGACGTGCTCACCGACTCGACGACCGTGTCGATGAAACATCCGCACTGGGTGCCGCAGCTCGGCGCCGCACCCACCGAGAGCGTGCAGCGCGCTGCCACCCTGTTGAAGGATGCGAAGTTCCCGGTCATCCTCGCCGGTGCCCGTTCCGGTTCGGACCGGGCCGTCGAGGCGCTGCACCGCCTGCTGGGCGTGGCCGGGCTGCCCGTCGTCGAGACGTTCCAGGCCGCGGGAGTCATCTCGCACGAGCTCGAAGAGCACTACCTCGGACGCGTGGGCCTGTTCCGCAACCAGCCCGGGGACATCCTTCTGCACAAGGCCGACGTGATCCTGACCGTCGGCTACGACTTCGTCGAGTACGAGCCGTCGAAATGGAACAAGGATCACCTGCGTGTGATCATCCACCTCGACGAGCTCTCCGCCGACCTCGACGACTACTACCGCCCCACCATCGAACTGCGCGGCGACGTCGCCGAGACCCTCGACGCCCTCGCCCGCCAGATCGAAGGTCTGACCATGCCGGCCGCCGCCGCGACCGAGGTCGCCGAGCAGCGCGCCCGCCTCGCGCACGCCGACCAGCCCACCGGTCGCCGGGACGAGTCCGAGGGCGTGCACCCGGCCGACCTCACCCTGATGATGCGCGAGCTGCTCCCGGATGACACGACGGTGCTCTGCGACGTCGGCTCCCACTCCATCTACATGGCCCGGCACTTCCGCACCTACCACCCGCGCACCCTGCTGTTCTCGAACGGTCAGCAGACACTGGGCGTGGCGCTGCCCTGGGCGATCGCCGCGACGCTGGTGCGTCCGGGCACCCCGGTCGTGTCCGTGTCGGGCGACGGCGGTTTCCTCTACTCCGCAATGGAGCTGGAGACGGCCGTGCGGCTCGGCTCCACGTTCACGCACATCATCTTCAACGACGGCACCTACGACATGGTGGCCTTCCAGCAGATGGGCAAGTACGGGCGCACCTCCGGCGTTCAGCTGGGCGACTACGACGCCGTCGCCTACGCCGAATCATTCGGCGCCCACGGCCACCGGGTCACGCACCTCGACGACTTCGCGGGCATCCTTGCGCAAGCCCTGGCCGAGCCGGGCCCAAGCATCATCGACGTGCACGTCGACTACCGCAACAATAGAGATGACCTGATGGCCGATCTGGAAAGCGATGTATTGCAATGAGCAAATCCACTGTCACCCGACACGAAATCTTCCAGACGAGCCTGATGAGCGCGCTGCTCGACGGCGTCTATGAAGACGAGATGACCGTAGCCGACCTGCTCAGCCGCGGCAGCTTCGGCATCGGTACGTTCAACGGACTCGACGGCGAAATGCTGATCATCGACGGCACCTGCTATCAGCTGCGGGCCGACGGCGGAGTATCGAAGGCCGACCTGGGCGCGTACACGCCTTACGCCGTCGTCACGAACTTCGTCCCTCACATCGAGAGCACGCTGCCGCAGAACATCGTGCGCACCGAGGCGTCGACGTTCATCGACAAGATGACTGCATCGCAGAACTACATGTACGCCCTGCGCATCGACGGCGACTTCGAGTGGATCAAGATGCGCACGGTCGTCAAGCAGGAGAAGCCCTACCGCCCCATGGTGGAGGCCACCGACGAGGACGCGATCATCGAACTGCATAACGTCTCCGGTGTCGTGGCCGGCTTCCGCACCCCGCTCTACGAGCAGGGCATCGGCGTTCCCGGCTGTCACACTCACTTCGTCACCGACGACCGCACGGCCGGCGGCCACGTGCTCGACTTCAAGCTGCGTTCCGGCACCGCAGCCCTGTGCCTCGGCACCGACCTGCGCCTTCAGCTGCCGCTGACGGATGCCTTCAAGAACGCCAACCTGGCCCCGGACGACCTCGAGTGGCAGATTCAGAAGACCGAGATGCACGCCTGAGGCGGACGTACGATAGGGAAATGACCGACGCCCTGCCGCTGTGCCCCGAATGCTCCAGCGAATACGCCTACGAGATGGGTTCGCTCCTGGTCTGCCCGATCTGCGCGCACGAGTGGAGCAACGAACCGGCCGACGAGGCCCCGGCGGCCGAGAACAGCACCATCACGGATGCCTTCGGCACCGTGCTCGCCGACGGTGACACCGTGACCATCATCAAGGATCTCAAGGTCAAGGGCAGCGCCACGGCCATCAAGGTGGGCACGAAGGTACGCAACATCCGCCTGGTGGATGGTGTGGGCGACCACGACATCGACTGCAAGGTCGACGGGTTCGGCTCCATGCAGCTCAAGTCCAGCGTGGTGAAGAAGGCCTAGCCCCTCGACCTGGACCGACGGCTCTCCAGTAGCGCCGCCAGATCGGTGCTCACCAGGGCCCGCATCCGTTCCGCCCGTCGCTGGGCGTAATCGGGCTCCCGGCTGTCGACGACCTGTTCGACCAGCCTGTTGGCGAGCGCGGCGCCGATCTCCTCACTGGCATCCGTGCGGGCCCGCTCGAGCAGGTCGGCGACCTGCTCGTCGTCCCGGGCCACGGCCCGCAGTGCACCGGCGAGCTTCAGGTGCACCCGGCGTCGCAGAGCCAATTGGCGCACCTCCAGCCGGTCATCGTCGGTGATGTCGAACGCGCTCCGCTGCCGGCCCACGGCTTTTCGCTGCCGGCCGACACGTTCGGCGTCTTCCTCGTTGTGCGTCGCCTGCCGGGTCAGCTCGGAGCGGGTGGCCGCGGTGTAATCGGCCCCAGCGAAATCGCGGTGCTCGCGCAGCGCACCCACGATGATGTGGTTCTTCACGGCCATGCGCACCGCGGAGAGCGCGATGAGCAGGCCCTCGTCGACAATCCGCTCAAAGGAGGCCATGGCGATACCCTATGCCCCACGCGCCCGCGGGGGTTTCATGGGCTGCATGACGGCAGGAACCGAGGCCTCGACACGCTGGCCCACCATCCCCACGACGATTCGCGACCGATGACCGAACTGGAGGCGCGGGCAGCTGTGTACGCGGCGATCCATCTGGTGGCGCCGGATGTCGACACCGACGATCTCGACGAGGGCGCGCGACTGCGCCAGGATCTGGAACTCGACTCGTTGGGCTTCCTGCGGCTGATCCAGACGATCCACAAGGCGACGGGCGTCGACACCTCAAAGCACGATTACACGGTTGTCACGACGGTGAACGACCTGATCAGCTACGTCGCCGCACACGGCTGATTCATTCCCGAGCATTATTCGGTTTCTGCAGGCCCGAGTCAAGGCCCTCGACGCGGTCTCCCCCTGGCTGTGTACTAATGTTCCAGCCCGAACTGGAGGAACCCATGACCATTACCGCACATGCATCATCCGTTGCCACCTATAACCGCGCAGCGACGGATGCGTTCGGCGACTACCTGAGAAAGATCGGAGCCGTCTCCCTCCTCACCGCCGAGGACGAGGTCGACCTGGCCAGACGCATCGAAGTCGGCCTGTTCGCCGAGCAGCGCAGCGAGCAGGGCGAGATTGACCCCTCGCTTCTCCGCGAGCTGGCCTGGCTGGCCCACGACGGCCGCCGGGCGNTGGTGGTCAGCATCGCCAAGCACTACTCCGGCCGAGGCATGCCCATCATGGACCTCGTCCAAGACGGCAACATCGGCCTCGTCCGCGCCGTCGAGAAATACGACTTCATGACCGGCTACAAATTCTCCACCTACGCCACCTGGTGGATCCGCCAAGCCATCCACCGCGGCATGGCCGACAAATCCCGCATGATCCGCATCCCCGTACACACCGCGGAGAAACTCAACAAGATCAAGCGCATCCGCCGCGACCTCACCAGCACCCTCGACCGCGAACCCACGATCGCGGAACTGTCGGAGGCCTCGCAGATCCTGCCGATCGACATCATGCGGCTGCTGCGCTACGACAACGAGCCGATGTCCCTGCAGTCCCCGGTCGGCGATGGTCTCGGCGACATCTCCGAGCTGATCATCGACGACGACCTGCCCCAGCCCGAGGAGCACGCCGTGTTGACCATGAGGGCTTCGGACATCACCTTCTATATGAGCGCCCTGCCCCCGCGCGAACGGTCCATCCTGATGTCCCGCTTCGGTCTCGACGGGGGGGCGCCCCAGACCCTGGACCAGATCGCGGTCGTGCAGGGCGTGACCCGGGAACGGGTGCGCCAGATCGAGAAGCGCGCACTCGCCCTGCTGAAGGTGCCGTGCCTGGAGCAGTACCTGCGGGACTGACCGGTTCACGAGGCGGCTGACACGGCTCCAGGAGTCACGTCAGCCGCCGGAAGCGCGAAAATGGATTCATGTCTTCCGTCAGCGCTGCACCCACGTCACTGCCCGCATCCGTTCGAATCGGAGAGGGGGCAGGCGGCCTCGCCGTGGTGCGGGTGGCCGGCCGCGCCGGCTCCGCCGAGATCTACCTGCACGGCGCCCAGGTCACCGACTTCATCCCCGCGGGCGGGCGGCCCGTGCTCTTCCTGAGCAAGGCGAGCAGGTTCGAGACCGCCACCGCGATCCGCGGCGGCGTGCCGATCTGCTTCCCCTGGTTCGGCGCGAACACGGTCGACCCGGCCGCGTCGGCGCACGGTTTCGCCCGCCTGAGCGAGTGGGGACTCGTGGACGCCCACGAAGTCGACGACGACGTCGTGCTGACCTTCCTCCTCACCGACACTCCCGCCACGCGCGCGTCGGCCTGGCCGCACCACTTCGAAGCCCGCTACACGGTCACGGTGGGTGCCCGTCTGTCCCTCGCCCTGCAGGTGACCAACCGGGAGGCGGATGCGATCGAGTACGAAGAGGCACTACACACCTATCTGCGGGTGAGCGATGTGCGCGGCACGACGGTTTCCGGGCTGCAGGGCACCGCGTTCCTGGACCAGCTGACCGGCCTCACCGAGCCCGCGGAGAACAGCCCCGTCGGCTTCGCCACCGAGACGGACCGACTGTATCTGGGCAGCCGAGGCAGCGCCACCGTGGCCGACCCGGACGGCCGCACCGTCACGATCGAATCCGACGAATCGGACAGCACCGTGGTGTGGAACCCCTGGATCGGCAAGGCCGCCAGGATGAGCGACTTCGGCGACGACGAGTGGACCGGAATGGTCTGCGTGGAAACCGCCAACGTCCGCCGGGATCAGGTGCGCCTGGAACCCGGCCAGAGCCACACGACAACCGTCGTGTTCGAGGTTTCGGCGTGAGCTTCGATCCGTGGGACTGCCGCGTAGAATTTTTATTATGCAATCGCGTGACGAAATCGTGTCGGCCCACGTCCTACTAGTGTCGGCTGGCTCGTATCGCGCGCCACGACGGATTGGAGCACGCCATCGCTAACCAAAGCACCCCCACTCTTGAGTCCGAACCTCTGTCCGGACCAGGAAAGACCGTCATTGCCGATGGCGTCGTCGCGAAGGTCGCCGGTATCGCGGCACGCGAGGTTCCGGGCGTCTACGCACTCGGTGGCAGCGCAGCGCGGGCACTCGGAGCAATCCGGGAAGCCCTCAGCGGTGCCGACCTCTCCCCCGGGGTGAGCGTCACGACCGAAGGCGACACAGCATCCGTGACCATTTCCATCGTCGTCGAGTACCCGCACGAACTGCAGAAGGTCGCGGGCGAGGTGCGCAACGCGGTCGAGACGGGGATCGAGACGATCGTCGGCATGCAGGTCACAGCGGTGGACGTGATCGTCAAGGATGTGCACCAGTCGACGAATGACGCCGATGCAGACGCAGACGCAGACGCAGGCTCAGGCTCAGGCTCAGGCTCAGGCTCAGGCTCAGGCTCAGGCTCAGGCTCACAGCCGGACTAGTCCGGCACTTCACCTCCCCTCACCAACACTTACACCCCCCAGCACACAACCAAACAGAAAGACGCAAGGACAAATTATGGGCTTCATCGGATTCCTCATTCTCGGACTCATCGCCGGCGCAATCGCAAAGGCCATCCTGCCGGGCAGCCAGGGCGGCGGCTGGGTCATCACCCTGATCCTTGGCGTTCTCGGCGCGTTCCTCGGTGGTTTCCTCGGCTCGGTCATCTTCGGCACCGGACTCGAGAACTTCTTCGACATCTCGACTTGGCTTCTCGCCATCGCTGGTTCCGTCATCGTTCTCGTGATCTACGGCGCTCTCACGGGACGTCGCAGCCGCGCCTAAGTCACGGCAGCACGACAAGCACGACAGGCACGAACGAACGGGCGCACTATTGGGGGGTGCGCCCGTTCGTTCGTGCTTTTTTGTTTCTGCTGGGGCGTGAGGCCTCCCCGAGCCTGAGCCTTTGTGCCTGCGTCCTTGCGCCTCAGCGCCGGGGGTGTCAGTCGCCGGGGGTGTCAGTCGCCGGCGACGTCATGCAGATGATGCACCGGGTCGTGCACGAAGTACTGCCCCATCGTGGTGACGGTGAAGCGGGCACCGTCACTGCGGCGGCCGGTTCGCCTCTGCTCAGCGGGCTGCACGGCGGCGAAGGCGTCGGCGACGGATGCCGCGGCCTCGGCGAGTTCGCGGGCCACGACCGCCGGCTCCTGCTCGTTGTACCGCTCGCTGACTGCTGTGGCGTCCTGGTCCCAGTTCGGGAAAGCCGGGTCATCCTCGACGAGCATGAGGGCCAGACGCTTGTCGAAGTTGCGGAACACGTCGCGAACATGGGCGGCATACTCCAGGGCCGACCAGGTCTGGTCGTCTGGGCGCGTCGCGACATCCGTTCGCTGCAGCACCGGCTGCCAGCGGTCCGCGTTCTCGCGCACCAGACGCGGGATGAGCGCGAAATCCACGTCGGCGGCGGCGAAACCGCACTCCGGGCAGGGGCGCGCCAGCACCCAGGTCCAGTCTTTGGTGTCTGCGCTGATTCCCATTGGGCGATCCTATCCGGCGGTCGCCGGCTGCTCCAGCCGCGTCGACTCGCAGACGGCGGCAGCCCGCATCTCCGCCGCAACCTGCGCCTCGGTCCAGGGCAGATCCGGCCGGGGTGCCGGCACAGCCCCTGCCGTGGGCGCGGCGCCGGCGACGGCGGCAAGCCGGCGGGCGACAACCTCGGCGAATCCGCGGCCGGCGGTCGAGTTGTTGAAGGCGACCACCACCGTGAGCCCGCTGACCGGGTCGGCCATCGCCGCCGAGATGAACCCGGGGATCTCCCCGGACTGACCGCGCAGCGGGCCGAATTGTTCGACCCCGAGGCCGTGCTGCTGCCACGACGGCGCTCCGGCGCCAGGCAGGACCGGGGCCCACTGCGCATCCGCCGACTCCTCCGACAGCAGCGTCCCCGAGGCCAGCGCCTGCACCCAGATTTTCACGTCCTCGAGGTTCGAGACGGCGCCCGCGGCCACCCCGCCCACCGACGGTGACAGCTCGGTCACGTCGATCACGCTGCCACAGCGGGCGGCACCGGCCGGATCGAGCGACGTGGCATAGCCGCGGGGACTCGGCCCCGGGACCGCCAGCTCGCCCGGTGACGGCAGGCCGGTGTTCGTCATGCCCAGCGGTTCGAACACGTAGTGCCGGTACAGCCACGGCCAGTCGCGTCCGGTTGCCTGCTGCAGGGCGAGGCCGAGCAGCACGACCCCGGTGTCCGACGGGGACCAGGTTCCGCCGGGCAGCGCCACCCGCGGAGCCCCCGTGCCGCTCGCGATGATCTCGCGCGCCGACCACCGGCGGGTGGGGTTCGCCACGATCCGCGGAGCCAGCAGAGCGGTGTGATCGGCCAGGCCGGACGTGTTGCGGCAGAGCTGCGCGAGGGTGATCCCGTCCAACCCCACTACCCGGGGCAGGTAGTCGGACACCGGATCGTCGAGGCGCACCCGCTCTTCATCGACGAGTCGGAGCAGCACAGTACAGGTCAGCGCCGTGGTGTTGGTGCCGATCCGGAATGGCATCTCCGGGGTGAGCGCGCCGGGCGACGTCGTGGAAACGTTGCCGGGCGACACGACCCAGGTGCCGGCCCAGGGAGCCCAGACCCCGGCAATGGCGCCGGTGGAACCGGACAGGGTCGTCGCCTCCGCCAGCACGGCCTCCAGCCGGGCCGCGACCGCGGCCGAGAACGGGGCCGCCGCCTGCCCGCGAGCGTGCGGGGAGGCATCCGTCGCCGCCGTGCACGCCGTCAGCACCAGGGTGGCACCCAGAACGAGCGCGGGCACGCGGTGGTGGCGCGGGCGCGCGTGAAGAGGCGGCGGGCTGGTTGGTGCGGGGTCGGTTGGTGCCTGGTTTCCCTGGCTTCCCTGGCTGACCTTCATCGCCTGACCCCCGTCGCGTCGCGGTCCGCACAGGGCGCCCCTGCACGAGGGAGTGTACCCATGCCTCCGCCCGCCCGCACCGCGTTGCTGCCGGCTGTCGCCCGGCTTCCGCCCGGCTTCCGCCCGGCTCCCGCCCTTACGAATTCGACGGAGATTTTGGGCTACAGACACGATTCAGACCGGTTTTGCACCGTTTCCGGCAAAATCTCCGTCGAATTCGTTCGGGTTGTCGGCGGGAGAGGCGGCGGGCGGGGCAGCGGGGCAGCGCCGCGCATGCGGGGCAGCGCCGCGCATGCGGGGCAGCGCCGCGCATGCGGGGCAGCGCC
>NZ_SOGK01000107.1:0-46123 GCF_004564305.1 Cryobacterium sp. TMT3-29-2 | reverse complement strand
CGCCCCCGCACCCGTCGCAGCCCCCGCACCCGTCGCGGCACCCGTGTTCGCGCCGGCACCGGTCGCGGCACCCGTCGCCGCCCCGGCACCCGTTGCAGCCCCGGTTGCAGCCCCCGTTGCGGCGCCGGAACCGGCCGTCGCCCGAGGATCGCACGCGGGGACATCCGGCTACGTCACCCCCATCGTCCGCAAGCTCGCGAACGAGGCTGGCGTTGATCTCTCCACCGTGGTCGGAACCGGTGTCGGTGGACGCATCCGCAAGGAGGATATCGCGCTCGCCCAGGCCGGCGCTCCCGCCGGCACGCCTGCAGCAGCGGCTCCGGCCGTGGAGGTCTCCGCCCTGCGCGGGACCACCCAGCCCATGTCCCGTCTGCGCAAGGTCGTTGCCGAGCGAGCCGTCATCTCGATGCAGTCGTCCGCTCAGCTGACCACCGTGGTCGAGGTCGATGTCACCCGGGTCGCGATCCTGCGCGACGCGGTGAAGGCCGAATTCCATGCCAAGACGGGCAACAAGCTGTCCTTCCTGCCGTTCTTCGCTCTCGCCGCCGCCGAGGCGCTCCAGGCCAACCCGATCATCAACGCCACCATTGACGGTGACACGATCGTGTACCCGAGCCAGGAGAACATCAGCATCGCGGTCGACACCGAGCGCGGCCTGTTGACCCCCGTGGTGCGCAACGCGGGCGACCTCGATCTGGCCGGCTTCGCCGCTCAGATCGCCGACCTCGCCCAGCGCACCCGCGACAACAAGCTCAAGCCCGACGAACTATCCGGTGGCACATTCACGCTCACCAACACCGGTTCGCGCGGCGCACTCTTCGACACCCCGGTCGTCTTCCTGCCGCAGAGCGCCATCCTCGGCACCGGTGTCGTCTACAAAAAGCCCATCGTCGTCAGCCAGGGTGGACTCGATGCGATCGCGATCCGCTCGACCGTGTTCCTTGCGCTGTCCTACGACCACCGCATCATCGACGGAGCGGATGCGTCACGTTTCCTCGTCACGATGAAGCAGCGTCTCGAGGAAGGTGCCTTCGAGGCAAACCTCGGTCTCTAGTCGATATCACCAGACGACGGACGCTGTGACTAGTAGTCGAAAATCTCCCTGATTCGCCAGCCGGCCTCGCCCTTGACCACAAGGACCGAGGCCGGCTGTCGTTCTAGGTCGTGGGCCTGGAGCGATACGAGCGCGACGTCCCCCGTGCGCTCCACCAAGACCGCCGACCACAACGAGACGTCCTCGGCTTCGGGGGCGTCGCCGCCCTGGTGCATCATTCGCAGGGTGTGGCTGTCGGCGGTCAGGGCCGCCGATTGCGACTGGTGCACAGCATCAAGACAGACCACCGAGACCTCGTCCAGGCACCAGGCCCGGAGCCGCAGAAGAGCCGGAACCGCTGTCGCCGGGTCGTCACTGGCCGTTGCGGCTCTATCGGCGTCACGGTCGCCGGCACCTGATGCGTCCGACTTCGCCGGGTCGGACGACGGCAGGGCGGTGGCTCCGGCCGGCGCAGTGGAGGTTTCCGGCCGCACTCCCGCAGTCACCGCGGATCCACCCGGACCCCGTGCATTCAACGCGAGTCCGGTGCTCGCCACGGCGAAAATAGCGGCAAGGAGCAGCGCTCCACGGCGGACGCGGAACCGCCTGCTCAGCACAGCTTTCAGCCCACCGGCTGGGTGGACTCCCCGCAGTCGACGGACCCCTGCAGATGTGCGGGACGCTAGAGTGCCGAGCAGTCGTTGGGCCCGCACCTCCCCCGAGGCGACGCGAACCGTCAGCGCGGCTGCGCGCCCGGAGGGATCGTCCGGAACAGGTCGCCTGAGCCAGTCGCCGGCCGTTTGCGGACCCCTGCCGTCGTCGCCGGTCCGGCTGAACGTCACCGGTTCGGCCTCGGCCCAGGCGAACAGGAAGTGCTCGAGCTGGCTTGGGGCTGTGGCCGCCGGCCGGGCGGACCGCCCCGCGCACCACCGGTCCAGGTCACGGAGGGCCGCCTGAGCCGGCACAACCGGATCGACTTGATCGAGCACCGCTCGGACGACCTGCGCGAGTCTGTCGTGCATCATGGCGAGGGCCTCGGTTCGCCCACGACCGGCGTCGGGGAGCTCTTGGAGCTCCCCCAGTCCGGTCAGGACCGGGCGCCCGAAGGAGTCGAAAAGAATGGTCGATAGGCTCACGGCCGGATGCACCAGGCCGATGGTCTGCAGTTCCGCCAGCGCGGCCGCGACGGGGGCCAGGATCGTGACCGCCTCCCCGGGAGGGAGATGCCGGCGGTTCTTCAGGAAGCCGCTCAGCGCCCCACCCGTCAGCTGTTCCAGGACAAGGCAGGTGCGGCCATCAGGCAGGGTGCCGACATCGACGAGCATGGTCAGTCGTCCGGGAGTCAGAGCGGTCAGGGCACGAACTTCGCGTTCAACCGCCAGGTCCTCCGTTCCCGGACGGAAAACCTTGAGCACAACGGATGTCCCGGAGAAACCAGGCACCTTGCCGTGGACCTCACTCTCGGGTGAGGTCGACAGTGCCGGAGCCACGCCCACGTACAGGTCCGCCCGGTCACTCGACGCCAGGCGCCGCAGAACCCGGTACCCGGCGATCAATGCCTGGCCGCCGCCGACGGGCACTGGTGCCATCGACAGCACAGGTTCCGTCGACAGCACAGGTTCCGTCGACAGCACAGGTTCCGTCGACGGCAGCAGGGATACCGGCTCCGGATCCCGAACGCGTCGACCGCGACTTCTCATGTCGCCAATGCTGGCCGGGCCGCCCTCGTCCGGGCCGCCCGGGTTGCGGTTCGGGGACAACCAGTCCGGCATCCCCCTGGGGAGGAACGCCGGGGTTTAGGATGGCAACATGCTCGACTTTGTCGTCGCGGGGCTAAGCGCCAACTCCGTGCCGTATGTTGAGGGCCTTGAGCTCCAACGCGCAGTCCACCGTTCCGTCGTCTCCGGGGAGAGGCCGGACACCGTCATCTTCCTCGAACATCCGAGTGTGTACACCGCCGGGAAGCGCACAGCTCCCGAGGAGCGGCCCAGCAACGGAACCCCCGTGATCGACGCGGACCGAGGCGGGAAGATCACCTGGCACGGCCCCGGCCAACTGGTCGGGTATCCGATCACTCGTCTTCACGAGCCCGTGGACGTGGTCGGCTACGTGCGCCTGCTCGAGGGGATCATCATCGACGCCCTGCTCGGCTTCGGCATCGTCGGTTTTCGGGTCCCGGGCCGTTCCGGAGTCTGGGTCGGCCCGGACGGCCACGTAGACAAAATCGCTGCCATCGGAATCCGCGTCGCGGAAGGAGTGACCATGCACGGCTTCGCCCTCAACTGCAACAACTCGCTCGAGCCCTATGACCACATCATCGCCTGCGGGATCAGGGATGCCGGCGTCACCACCATGTCGAGGATGGTCGGTCGCGACGTTACCCCGGCCGATCTCATTGCGCCCATCACGGCCCAGTTCGAGACCGCCTGGGCGGTGTCCGTATGAGTGCGGCACCCGAGGGGCGGAAGATGCTGCGCCTCGAGATACGCAACATGGAGACCCCGATCGAACGAAAGCCCGCCTGGATCAAGACGGTGGCGAAAATGGGACCGGAGTACCGCAAGCTCCAGAACCTGGTGAAGGGCGAAAACCTGCACACGGTATGCCAGGAGGCCGGCTGCCCCAACATCTTCGAATGCTGGGAAGACCGTGAGGCGACCTTCTTGATCGGCGGGTCGCAATGCACCAGGCGGTGCGACTTCTGCCAGATCGATACCGGCAAACCCGCCGAGTACGACACTGACGAGCCGCGCCGGGTCGCTGAATCCGTTGTCAAGATGAATCTTCGTTACGCCACGGTGACGGGCGTCGCCCGCGACGATCTGCCCGACGAGGGCTCCTGGCTCTACGCGGAGACTATCCGGCAGATTCATCAGCAGAGCCCCGGGACAGGTGTCGAGATCCTGGTCCCGGACTTCTCCGGCAACCCGGACCACCTCGGCGAGGTCTTCTCCGCCCGGCCCGAGGTCTTCGGCCACAACGTGGAGACCGTCCCCCGCATCTTCAAGCGAATCCGGCCGGCATTCCGCTACGAACGTTCCCTCGACGTGCTCACGCAGGGACGGGATGCCGGATTGATCACGAAGTCGAACCTGATCCTGGGCATGGGTGAGGAGCGTGCGGAGATCAGCCAGGCGCTTCAGGACCTTCACGACGCCGGGACCGACATTGTTACGATCACCCAGTATTTGCGACCGAGCGCACGGCACCTGCCCGTGGCCCGCTGGGTGAAGCCGGAGGAGTTCGTCGAGCTCAAGGACGAGGCCGAGGCCATCGGTTTCCTCGGTGTGCTCTCCGGCCCGCTCGTGCGTTCGTCGTACCGGGCCGGCCGACTGTGGGCTCAGTCCATGCTGGCGACCGGTCGCGAGGTTCCGCCGCAACTGCGCCACCTGGCGGATGCCTCGCTCGGGTTCGCGCAGGCGGTCTCCTGATCAAAAATCGGTCACGAGACATTCAGGTGACTCGGTAGTCTTGGAACTATGGCACGCAGCAAGGACAAGACTCCCCGCCCCCCCAAGAAGCCCGGCCGCATGAAGCAAATGTGGCAGGTGTTCCAGATGACACGTCGCTACGACAAGAAGATCGTGTTGTTCATGGTTCTCGGCTTCGTGGTGCCCGTCGCCGTCGCCCTGGGCCTGGCCCTCCTGTTGTCCCCCGGGAGCATCCTCAACCTTGTGTTGTGGACGATCTCGGGCGTGCTCGCCGGCATCCTCGCCATGCTCATCATCCTGGGCCAGCGGGCCGAGAAGGCCGCGTACACGCAGATCGAGGGCCAGCCCGGCGCCGTAGGCGCCGTGCTGCGCGGTTCGCTCAAGCGCGGGTGGGTGGGCAGCGAAATGCCCGTCGCCGTCAACGGCAAGACTCAGGATGCCGTCTACCGAGCCGTCGGTCGCGGTGGCGTCGTCCTGATCAGCGAGGGGCCGCGCACTCGCACGGCCCGCATGCTCGAGGAAGAGCGCCGGATGGTGACCAGGCTCGGCGGAAGTATCGCCGTCACGATCATCAGTGTCGGCCCGGACGCCGACGCCGTGCCGCTGCACAAATTGGCTCGGCGCCTCACCCGGATCAAGCCCACCCTGACCAAGGCCGAGGTGCTCGCCGTGAACAACCGGTTGAACTCCATGACCAAGAAGCTGCCGATCCCCAAGGGCGTCGACCCGATGAAGGCCCGCCCACAGCGCGGAAACTAGCCGTTCAGCCACGCCGGACAGGCCGGCCTGCCGAACAGGCTAGCTGCGGATGAGGACGGTTCCCGCGACCTTGTCGTGGAAACCGCGCTGGTCCGAGTCCCAGACCAGCGCGGGGACCGCCAGGCCCAGCAGCAGGGACCGCACGACGGGGCGCCACAGCCCGACCCAGCCCGGCTGGAGCGGGACGACGCGAAGCCCGACCAGGCGATGCCCGATGCTGCCGCCGATCGTCGGGACGAACACGATCTGGAGCCCCACGAAAATGGCTGTCACCGCGAAACCGTTGATGACGCCGTCCGTGCTGAAGAACAGCGCCGCCGCCCCGTAGGCCAGTGCCCAGTCCAGCGCGAGGGCGCCGATTCGGCGTCCGACGCGCCCCACGGACCGAGGCCCCTCATTCGGCAGACCGAGGCGCTCCCCCGGCCAACGGCTCGGCGGAAGCTGTCCGAAGGGGATTGAATTCGAGGCTGCGGCAGGCACGGAGTGAGTCTACCGAGCGGGCCCCGCTGTAACATGTGTGAAACATAAGCGTCACTGCCGGGTAACGGTGCCCCAGTAGCCTCAATGGAGCCGCAGTGCGCGACTCACAGTTCTACCCCCACGTCGTTTGGAGAAAACACCGCATGTTCCGCGATTCGTCAGAAGTGCTCAAGTTCATCAAGGACACCGACGTCAAGTTCCTTGACATCCGTTTCACCGATTTGCCGGGTGTGCAGCAGCACTTCAACATCCCCGCGTCGACGGTCGATGAGGAGTTCTTCACGGTCGGGCAGATGTTCGACGGTTCGTCGATCCGCGGCTTCGCGTCGATCCACGAGTCCGACATGCAGCTGATCCCGGACGTGACCACGGCTTACGTCGACGCGTTCCGCACGGAACGCACCCTCATCATGCTCTTCGACATCTACAACCCGCGTAACGGCGAGATCTACTCCAAGGACCCGCGCCAGGTTGCCAAGAAGGCCGAGAAGTACCTGGCTTCGACCGGGATCGCAGACACCGCCTTCTTCGCTCCCGAAGCCGAGTTCTACATCTTCGACGATGTTCGCTACGAAGTGAACCAGCACTCCAGCTTCTACTCCGTCGACTCCAGCGAGGGTGCCTGGAACTCCGGAAAGGAAGAGGTCGGCGGCAACCTCGCCAACAAGACCCCGTTCAAGGGCGGCTACTTCCCCGTCAGCCCGGTCGACCAGCACGCCGACCTGCGCGATGACATCTGCCTCAAGCTGATCGACGCCGGACTCATCCTGGAGCGCAGCCACCACGAGGTCGGCACCGGCGGCCAGGGCGAGATCAACTACCGCTTCGACACCATGGTGCACGCGGCCGACGACCTGCTCAAGTTCAAGTACATCGTCAAGAACACCTCGGCCGAGTGGGGAAAGACCGCCACCTTCATGCCGAAGCCGCTGTTCGGCGACAACGGTTCCGGCATGCACACCCACCAGTCCCTGTGGGCCGACGGGAAGCCCCTCTTCTACGATGAGGCCGGCTACGGCGGTCTGTCCGACGTCGCCCGCTGGTACATCGGCGGTCTCCTCAAGCACGCGCCCGCCGTGCTCGCGTTCACGAATCCGAGCGTCAACTCCTACCACCGCCTGGTGCCCGGCTTCGAGGCTCCCGTGAACCTGGTCTACTCGGCCGGCAACCGTTCGGCATCCATCCGCATCCCGATCACGGGCACGAACCCGAAGGCGAAGCGCATCGAGTTCCGAGCCCCGGATGCCTCGGGCAACCCGTACCTCGCCTTCGCCGCCCAGCTGATGGCCGGCCTGGACGGGATCAAGAACCGGATCGAACCGCACGAGCCGGTCGACAAGGACCTCTACGAGCTGCCGCCCGAAGAAGCCAAGAACATCCCGCAGGTTCCCGCGTCGCTCGGCGAGGCCCTCGTGGCTCTCGAGAACGACCACGACTTCCTGCTGGCCGGCAACGTCTTCACGCCCGAACTGATCGAAACCTGGATCGACTACAAGCGCGAGATGGAGATCAAGCCGTTGGCGCAGCGTCCGCACCCGTTCGAGTTCGAGCTCTACTACGGCGTCTAGGCCGTCAGGCACCCCGGCAGCCACTCGGCCACCGACGATAGGACCGCAGCCCCCATGGGGATGCGGTCCTGTCGTGTTCGTGCCCGCCCGCGATCGAGCCGTGCCTAGCCGCCGAACGGGCCGGAGCGTTCCACCGGACCGTAGAATAGCCGCTCGAACACCGCCCGGGATCGGCGGGTCACCGACAGGTACTCCTCTTCCAGCTGATTGGCGGAGCCCGGCGGGTACTCCAGCACCCGGGCGACACCCTCGAGTTGCACGCGGTCCGTCGGGAGGACATCCGCGGTCTTGTTGGTCCAGAGGGTGATCGCGGACCGGCAGCGAGACGCGAAGAGCCAGGCCGAGCTGAGCGTGTCGGCATCCGACTGGCTCACCAGCCCTGCGGCGACGGAGGCGCGGAGTGCTCCGAGCGTCGACGAGGTGCGCAGCGCGGGAATGTCAGCCGCGTGCTGCAACTGCAGCAGCTGAACGAACCACTCCACATCGCTCAGGGACCCGCGACCCAGCTTGAGGTGACGGTTCGGATCTGCCCCCTGCGGCAGCCGTTCGTTCTCGACCCGGGCCTTGATCCGCTTGACCTCACGGATCGCCTGCTCGCTGATGGAGGACGGATACCGCACCGCGTCGGCGACGGCCTCGAAGTCGGCCAGGAGCAGGGTGTCACCGGCGACGCCTCTCCCCCGCAACAGCGCCTGCGCCTCCCAGGTGAGCGACCAGCGCCGGTAATAGGCCTCGTACGACTCGAGGGATCGGGCGACGGAGCCGTTCTTACCCTCCGGGCGCAGCCCGATGTCCAGATCGAGGGGCAATCGGTTGTCATCGGTGAGCCGGGACAGCTCCCGCACGATGAACTTCGCCCGGTCGTGGGCAGCCTCTCCGGTGAGTCCGCCGGGGCGGAAGACGTACATCACGTCGGCATCCGAGCCGAACCCCAGTTCCGCGCCACCGAACCGGCCCATGCCGATCACGGCGAACTCGATCCCGTCGGTCGTTCGGCCGTCCTCGGCGCCGTCGAGCGTGGTGCCACGGATGGCGGCGAGCACCCCGTCAATGATGGTGGCGGTGACGTCGGTGAGTCCCGTCGCCAGCTCGTCGATGCTGACCTGCCCCAGAATCGCCGAGAAAGCCAGCCTCAGCATCTCCCGGCGCCGGGCCGTGCGCAGGATGGAGGCGGCGGCATCCGGGCTCTCATGCCGTGCCAGCACGGCGCGAGCCTCCTCCCGGAGGGTGGCCGCGCTGCGCGGCCGCAGATCGTCCTCGTCTTCCAACCAGGCGACGGATTCGGGGATCGTCTCCAGGAGCTCTCCGACGAACCTGGACGAGGACAGTACCCGGGTGAGTCGTTCGGCGGCACCGGACGAATCGCGGAGCATGCGCAGGAACCAGTAGGTGGTGCCGAGGCTGTCACTCAGACGCCGGAACGCGAGCAACCCGTAGTCGGGGTCGGCTCCCTCGGAGAACCACTGCAGCAGCACGGGCAGCAGATTGCGCTGAATCGTGGCCCGCCGGGACACTCCGCCGGTCAGGGCGGCGATGTGGCCGAGAGCGCCCTTCGTGTTGCGGAATCCGATAGCCGCGAGTCGGGCCTCGGCCTGGGCGCTGGTGAGATTCAGTCCTTCCGCCGGCAGTGCGGCCACCGCGGACAGGAGAGGTCGGTAGAACAGGCGCTCGTGCAGGCCACGCACCCGGTGCTTGGTGTTCAACCAGCGCACGGTCAGCTGGGCGGCATTCGGGGCGAGCCCTGTCGCCCGGGCAAGGACGCGCAGGCTCGACTCGTCGCGCGGCACGAGGTGGGTGCGGCGGAGCTTCTCCAGCTGCAGGCGGTGCTCCATCAGCCTCAGAATGCGGTATTCCTGAGCGAACTCGGCCGCTTCCGCGCGCCCGACGTAGCCGCTCTCCGCCAGCGCAGTCAGCGCAGGGAGGGTTCCCGCCTGCCGAACTGCCGGATCCGCCTGTCCGTGCACGAGCTGCAGCAGCTGCACAGTGAACTCGATGTCGCGGAGGCCGCCGGGGCCGAGCTTCAGCTGCACGGCGACTTCGTCCTCCGGAATGTTCTTGGTGACGCGCTCTCGCATCCGTTGCACGGATTCGACGAAGTTCTCCCGGCTGGCGCTGGTCCACACCTTCGGGGACACCGCGGCCACGTATCGTCCGCCAAGCTCGAGGTCACCGGCCAAGGGTCTGGCCTTCAGCAGCGCCTGGAACTCCCAGCTCTTCGCCCAGCGCTCGTAGTAGGCCAAGTGAGACTCGAGGGAGCGCACCAGGGCGCCCGACTTGCCCTCGGGACGGAGGTTCGGGTCCACTTCCCAGAGCTCGGGTTCCACGGCCGGTTGGTTCAGGCCGCGCATCAGGAGGATCGCCAGCCGGGTGGCGATGTCGACCGCGCGCGGCGCTTCCAGGCCGGCGTCCGGGTCTCCTTCGGCGACGAAGATGACATCGACGTCGCTCACGTAGTTGAGTTCGCCGGCGCCGGCCTTGCCCATTCCGATCACGGCGAGCCGGGTGGCACGCACCTCGTCTTCGGGGAAGACGCCCCGCCCCGCGACCAGCCCGGTGGACATGCTTCGAGCAACGGCCAGGGACGCCTCCAGGGCCGCCGCGGCCAGGTCGGCGAGCGTGCGGGCGACGGCGTCCAGTCCCGCGACCGGGTCGGCCTGCTCGAGGTCGTAGGCGGCCAGCTGCGCCAGGCGGCGCCGATAGCGCACCCGCAGGGCGACCCAGCCCTCGTCGTCGACGAGGCTGGCGAACCCGTCCGTGCTACCGACCGACTCGAGCAGGTCCTTGCGCAGCTCCGGCAGGTCGGGCAGGACAGGGAGCGGTTTGGCAAGAACCGACAATTCCTCCGGATGCCGCAGGAAGAACTCGGTCAGTCCGCTTGACGCCCCGACGACCCGGAGCAGCCGCTGGGTTGGGTCGGGGTGCAGGAGCAATGCCCGCACCTCGTTCGGCGCCTGCCGCAGCAGGGACACGAGCGCCATGAGGGCGGCGTCCGGGTCGGCCGTCTTGCCGAGCAGCGGGAGCAGGGCGGCCGGTTCGGGGCCGCCCAGGTCACCGACCTCGTCCAGCCGGATCCGCACCTCGCGCAGCTCGACGAAACCTACCCGGGCGAGTTCGGTCAGAGTCAGCTGTTCCCGTGCCATCGGGTCTCGTCTCCCGGTCGTCAGAGCATCTCGAGGTTCTTGTCGAGCTCGAAGGGAGTGACCTGCGAGCGGTACTCCTTCCACTCCTGGCGCTTGTTGAGCAGCACGTAGTTGAACACGTGCTCGCCCAGCGTCTCGGCGACCAGCTCGGACTCCTCCATGTATTGGATCGCGTGGTCGAGGCTGGCCGGGAGCTGCCGGTAGCCGAGAGCGCGACGCTCCGTGTCGCTCAAACCCCACACATTGTCTTCGGCCTCGGGGGGAAGCTCGTAGCCCTCTTCGATCCCCTTGAGCCCGGCGGCCAGCATGAGCGAGTACGCGAGGTACGGGTTTGCGGCCGAGTCGATGGCCCGATATTCGACGCGGGCGCTCTGCCCCTTGTTGGGCTTGTAGAGCGGCACTCGGATCAGGGCCGACCGGTTGTTGTGGCCCCAGCAGACGAAGCTGGGGGCCTCGTCCCCGCCCCACAGCCGCTTGTAGGAGTTGACGAACTGGTTCGTGACAGCGGTGATCTCCGGGGCGTGCTTGAGCAGCCCGGCGATGAACTGGCGGCCCGTCTTGGAGAGCTGGTACTGGGCGCCCGCCTCGTAGAACGCGTTGGTGTCACCCTCGAACAGGGACAGGTGCGTGTGCATTCCTGACCCGGGGTGCTCCGACATCGGCTTCGGCATGAACGTTGCGTAGACGCCCTGCTCGATGGCGACCTCCTTGATGACGGTGCGGAAGGTCATGATGTTGTCCGCCGTGGTCAAAGCGTCCGCGTAGCGCAGGTCGATCTCGTTCTGCCCGGGACCGGCTTCGTGGTGGCTGAATTCCACCGAGATGCCGAGGTCTTCAAGCATCCGCACCGACCGGCGCCGGAAGTCATGAGCCGTGCCGCCGGGAACATTGTCGAAGTAGCCGGCATGGTCGACCGGCACGGGACCGTTCTTGCCGTACTTGGAAGACTTGAGTAGATAGAACTCGATCTCGGGGTGGGTGTAGAACGTGAAGCCGCGATCGGCCGCCTTGGCCAGGGTGCGCTTGAGCACATTCCGTGGATCGGCGACGGCCGGCTGCCCGTCGGGCGTCATGATGTCACAGAACATGCGGGCGGTCGGGTCGATTTCACCGCGCCAGGGCAGGATCTGGAACGTGGTCGGGTCCGGGTGCGCGAGCACATCCGCCTCGAACGAGCGGGTGAGACCCTCGATCGCCGAACCGTCGAAACCGAGACCCTCGGCGAATGCGCCCTCCACCTCCGCGGGCGCGATGGCCACCGATTTGAGGGTGCCGACGACATCCGTGAACCAGAGTCGGATGAACTTGATTCCCCGCTCCTCGATGGTCCGGAGAACGAAGTCGCGCTGCTTGTCCATTCACGCCCTTTCTTGTCGCTCCCTAGGCTACTGTCTGGCGTCGTCTCTCAGGCGAAACAGGCCGCCGATCGGCGTGAACGCCGCTTGGCTACACTTGAGGCATGCCAGAGTCGACCGTTCCGGATGTCCCCCAGCCCGTCAGTGAGCGCAATCCATACGTTTCCGCGCAGTCCGGACCCAAACGGGTGCGCACGCGCCATTTCCACAACGCCAAGCAGCAGGGCATCCCGATCACGGGGCTCACCAGCTATGACATGCTCACGGCGCAGATCTTCGACCAGGCGGGCATCGATTTCCTGCTCGTGGGCGATTCGGCCGGGAACAATGTGTTCGGCTACGAGACCACGCTCCCCGTGACGGTCGATGAACTCATCCCGCTCACTCGGGCCGTCGCGCGCGCCGTCACCCGCGCCCTCGTCGTCGCGGACATGCCGTTCGGTTCATACGAGACTGGTCAGAGCGAGGCCCTGCACACCGCCGTACGCTTCATGAAGGAAGCGCAGGCCCACGCGGTCAAGCTCGAGGGCGGGGTGCGCAGCCACAAGCAGATCAGACGCATCGTGTCGTCGGGGATCCCCGTGATGGCTCACATCGGCTTCACTCCGCAGAGCGAGCACGGCCTGGGCGGACACATGATCCAGGGCCGTGGCGCTGCCGCTGATCAGTTGATCGACGACGCCCTCGCGGTGCAGGACGCCGGCGCCTTCGCGGTCGTGCTTGAGATGGTTCCCGCCACGGTGGCGGCCCTGGTCACCGCTCGGCTGGAGATCCCCACGATCGGCGTGGGTGCGGGTCCCGACGTCGACGGGCAGCTGCTGGTCTGGACGGACTTCGCCGGCATGACCGAGGGACGGGTGCCCCGGTTCGTCCGCCAGTACGCCAATCTGCGGGGGGTTCTGACGGATGCCGTGCACCGATTCAAGGACGACGTCGACTCCGGCGCCTACCCCGGGCCGGAGCACAGCTACGAGTAAACCCCGCGGCTCGCGAGACTAGCGGTCGTTCTCCGCCTCGTCGGCGGCCCATTTGGCGCTGTTCGCGCGCAGCTTCTCCAGCGCGTGGAGGGCCTCGTCCCGGGTGGCGAAGGGCCCGACGCGGTCCGTGGAGGGAGACTGCATCCCCTGCTCGACCGCGCCCGTGCGCATGTTGTACCAGAACTGGTGATCGGTGTCTTCGGACATATGGTTGATCCTATGCCTAAGGATTCCGTCGGTCACCTCCTTCCGGGAGCGGTTTCTCCGCTCCGCTCCGTTCCCCGCCACATCGTGCGCCCGGAGTACGTCGGGAAGGAGATGCCCTCGCCCTTCACGGGATCGGATGTCTACTCCCCCGACCGCATCGAGCTGATCCGCCAATCCGGCCGGATCGCCGCGGGGGCCATCGACGCGGTCGCCCAGGCCATCCGTCCCGGTGTGACGACAGAGGAACTCGACCGGATCGGCCACGAGTTCATGCTCGAGCGTGACGCCTACCCGTCGACTCTCGGCTACCGCGGGTTCCCCAAATCGTTGTGCAGTTCCGTGAATGAGGTCATCTGCCACGGCATCCCCGACGATACCGTGCTTGAAAACGGCGACATCGTCAACATCGACATCACCGCCTACAAGAACGGGGTGCACGGCGACACGAACGCCACCTTCATCGTCGGTGAAGCCCGGGACGAGGTCAGGCTCCTCGTCGAACGCACCCGGGAGGCGCTCGCCCGCGGCATCAAGGCCGTTGCTCCCGGGCGCCAGGTGAACGTGATCGGCCGCACCATCGAGTCCTACGCCAAGAGGTTCGGCTACGGGGTCGTGCGCGACTTCACCGGCCACGGCGTCGGTGACGCCTTCCACTCCGGCCTGATCATCCCGCACTACGACTCGGCGCCCGTCTACGACACCGTGATGGAGGTGGGCATGGTCTTCACGATCGAACCGATGCTCACCCTGGGCGGAACCGACTGGGATATGTGGGCGGATGACTGGACGGTGACGACCAGGGACAAAAGCATCACGGCCCAGTTCGAACACACCCTCGTGGTGACCGAGCGGGGCGCCGAGATCCTCACCCTCTCCTGACTACCGGTAGGTTTTGACTATGAGTTCAACCATGGCCATCGGCATTGACATTGGCGGCACCGGGATCAAGGGAGCGGTGGTCGACCTGTCGACCGGCAAGCTCCTGTCGGATCGCGTGAAGCTGCCCACGCCCAAGGGCGGCCGCCCGGCCGACATTATTGAAACGACCAGGACCCTTCTGGAGACGGTGTCCGCTGTGGACGGAGCCGGTGCGCTGCCGGTGGGCATCTGCTTCCCTGCCGTCGTGAAGAACGGCCACACCATGTCGGCCGCCAACGTCTCGGACAAGTGGATCGGCCTCGCTGCCGAGAAGCTCTTCGAGAAGGGCCTCGGCCAGCCCATTCACTTCGTGAACGACGCGGATGCCGCCGGCTACGCGGAGTCGCAGTTCGGCGCGGCGAAGGGGGTGAGCGGAGTGGTCATCATGACCACCCTCGGCACCGGCATCGGGACCGCGCTGCTCAATGACGGAGTGCTGGTCCCGAACACCGAACTGGGGCACCTGCAGATCGACGGCGTCGACTACGAGACCAAGGCCGCATACTCAGCCAAGGAGCGGGAGAACCTGAGCTGGGAGAAATGGGCCGGTCGTCTGCAGAGGTACTACTCGACCGTGGAGGCCCTGTTCTCGCCGGACCTTTTCATCGTCGGCGGCGGAGTGTCCAAGCACCACCAGGAATTCTTGCCCCTGCTGCGGCTGAAGACAGCCATCATCCCGGCCGTGCACCGCAACAATGCGGGAATCCTCGGGGCCGCCGCTCTCGCCGTCAAGCATCAGGTCTGACCTGCCCGGGGCGCCCGTGCGCCCCGGCGCCGGCCGCTGAGACGGAAGGTGGAATGGGCCGGCTATTACGCCGGGTTCTGTCCCGGTGCCGAAGCACCCTGGACGGCCATCTATCTCGGGACTACGTTGCCGCAGCCCTCTAGCGGTCTACCCGGAAACTCGGCGAGCCGCCTTGACGTTTCCTGTCTGACCTTGCTCCGGACGAGGTTTACCTAGCCGACCAGGTCGCCCTGGCCGCTGGTGGTCTCTTACACCACCGTTTCACCCTTACCGCCGGCCGAAACCGGAGGCGGTCTACTTTCTGTGGCACTGTCTCGCGGGTTACCCCGGGTGGGTGTTACCCACCATCCTGCTCTGCGGAGCCCGGACGTTCCTCGGCATCCGCCGACCCGAAGGACAACGGATGACGCGACCGTCTTGCCGACCCATTCCACTGACCAGAATACAGGCAGCGGGACGGGGCGGGCTCCACCTAGATCCCGGACTCCTCCGTGCGAACCAGGATCGCCCCGCAGTCAGGGCAGAACAGGACCTCGTCGGCTGGCGAGGAACGCACGGCGTCGAGATCGCTGCCGGTGAGCGTCATGGTGCAGCCGCTGCAGGTGCGCGCGCGCAACAGGGCTGCGGCGTTGCCCCGGCCCGTCACGAAACGCTTCTCATAGAGGGCGGAGAGTTCCTCGGTGACACTGCCGGCGACGGCGGCCCGGTCCCGGCGGAGTTCGCCGAGCTGCCGGTTCAGATCGGCCAAGCTCTCGTCGCGGGACTGCTCGGCCTCATGGATCCGGACCGCGATCCCATCCCGCTCCGCCTCCACCGCGGCGACGGCAGCGTCGCTCTCCTCGAGCCGCTCCATGACCGCAATCTCGATCTCTTCGAGTGCCAGGAGGCGCTTGCGCAGCGCCGCGAGCTCCGTCTCCAGGGCCTGCACGTCTTTCACCGAGGAGGTGTGCTGCACCCGGTCGGTGTCCCGCGCGATGCGCTTCTCGACCACGTCGACGTCGGATTCGATCCGTGCCAGCTCGGTACGCACGTCATCGCGTTCCCCGGCACGGGTGCTCAGGGCCATCCGGGTGCCGTCGAACATCGTGGTGAGTTCCCGGAGCTCGGTGTGCTGCGGAAGAGCCTTCGTCTGGTGCTCGACCTGCTGCAGCCTGATGTCGAGGGCCTGAAGCCGGAGAAGCTCCTTCTGTTCTACTGGAGATGCCTTCACGATGTCCTGACCTTTGCGAGTAGTGAAAATGAGCGAGCGTTGGAGGTGGGTCCGCGTCCTTCGGCAGGTTACTGCACGATCGCGAAGTCCCAGGGATCCGTGCGCAGGGAACTGCTGGTGATGCGCACACCGGGCAGGAGCGCGCGTAACTGGTCGGCGGCCGGCTCGATCCAGAGCCATTCGCTGGCCCAGTGCGACACGTCTATCAGGGCAGGTGCGCCGCCCGTCAGCCCGGCCTGCTCACGGGCCTCCGACGCCGGGTGGTGGCGCAGATCGGAGGTGATGTACACATCGGAGTCCAGGACGGCGGGGTGTCCGAGGAGAGAATCGCCGGCGCCGCCGCAGAGTGAGACAGTCTCGACGACAGCGCCGTACTCCCCCGACACCCGCACGCCGACGGCCGTTGCCGGCAAGAGTTCGGCGAGACGGTGGGCCAATTGCCCCAGGGTGCTCGGGTGAGCCAGCCGCCCGACCCGGCCGATCCCTGTTCCCGGCACGGAGCCCGCCGTGATGGGGGCCGCGTCGACGAGGCCGAGGCGGGTGGCGAGGATGTCTGAGATGCCGTCCACGACGACATCCGCGTTGGTGTGCGCCGCGATGAGAGCACAGTCAGCCCGGATCAGACGACCGAGCAGGGCACCCTTGTAACGGTCTTCGGCGACCGACGTGACGCCGCGCAGGAGCAACGGATGGTGGACTAGGAGCAGGTCTGCGCCGTGTCCGATCGCCTCGTCCACGGTCGCGGAAACCGCGTCCACGGCGAGGTGGATGGATTCGACCGGTCGGCCGGGGTTGCCGCAGACCAGTCCGGGGGCGTCCCAGGCTTCGGCACCGGACAACGGCCACAATCCATGGATGATCCGAGTTACATCGGCGAGCGAGACTGACACCTCGCAAGCCTACCGGTGACGAAGCGGCTCGGGCGCGGGCCGCTCTAGCGATGCAGCTTCGCCCGTGCCCCGGGAATGCTCACCAGCGCCGTCACCGCCACCAGAACCAGTCCGAGCCCGGCCCAGCCCGACGGGGGCAGCCGCTCGCCGACGATCAGGACCGCCAGCAGAGTCGCAACGAGCGGTTCGACCAGGGTGATGCTGGTCGCCGTGCTGCCGCGAACCGTGCGCAGGCCACGGCCGAAAAGCAGATAGGCCACGAACATGGGTCCGAGGGCGAGGTAAGCGGTGATGCCCAGGCTGCCGCCGCTCTGGAGCAGGGGCGCCCCCGTGGCCCCGAGCACCGGGACCAGGCACAGCGCGCCGAGGCCGAAAAGTGCCCCCATCGCGGCCCGTGGAGCGTGCCCGGCCGCGATCACCCGGTGGGACGCGTGGGTGTAGAGCGCGTAGCTGAGTCCGGCCGACAGCCCGAGCAGAACGCCCAGTGGAGCGGGCCCGGCGGCCGGGTCGGACTGCTGGCCGGCGACCATCAGACCCGTACCGACCAGAGCGACCAGGGTGCACAGAGCCCAGAGCCGCGTGATCGCCCGACGCTCCGCCAGGAACTCGATCCCCGCGGCGAAGACCGGCGCGGACCCGAGCGACACGACCGTGCCGACGGCCACGCCGGCCAGGTTCATGGCGCTGTAGAACGCAAGCGGATAGACGACGATGCCGGCAACCCCGGCCAGCAACCAGCGGCGAACGGAGCGGTCCCGGAGGGTTGCCCGGGCGCTCCGGGCGGAGACGGTGAAAAGCAGCGCTCCGCCGACGGCCATCGTGGCGGCTCCGGTCGCCAGCGGGCTGACGTTGCCGGGCAGGAAGTGCGCCGCCGTGCCCGTCGTGCCCCAGAGCAGAGCGGCGAGAAGGATGGGGACCATCCCCGTCCGGTGCGCGGCGGCCCGCGGCAGCGCCGTCACCAGCCGAGACTGCCGGGAGCCCCCTTGAACGGTCCGACCACCCGGGAGGTGATCCAACCGCCGTAGAAGTCGCCCGGCTGCGGCAGAACCGTTTCCCCGTTCACGGTGACGAGGTCCATCCGTCCGGGGTACAGCGCGACGCGATCGCGGAGCTCCTCGAAGCCGCGGGCCGGCGACGGGTAGTACCACCCGGCCGACTGAGCCCGGCGCCCCGGGGCGACCACGCTCAGATACGACGCCTCACCCTTGTACTCGCAGGAGGAGCGTCCGGCGGCCGGTTCGAGGCTCCCCTCCCGGAACGCGGAGCGCGGCAGATAGTAGACCGGCGGATGGCTGGTCTCGAGCACCCGGATGGCGTCGTCGGTGTCGACGATGACCAGACCGCCGAGGGTGACGACGACCCGGTCGGCACTCTTTTCCACGCGCGGCGGGCGCGGGTAGTCCCAGACCGATTCCTGGCCGGATTCGGGCACGACCCTGTTGATGCGATGCGGATTCATCCGGCCAGCGTACCGGCTGAGCCCGGAGGAATTCGAATGGCGGACTCCCCCTCCCGGCGGTGCAGCTCCGCCCCGAAGACGGCAGCCTGGGTTCGGCGCTCCATGCCGAGCTTGCCGAGCACCCCCGACACGTAGTTCTTCACCGTCTTCTCCGCCAGGTCGAGGTGCTCGCCGATCTGCCGGTTGGTGAGCCCCCGGGAGATCAGATCGAGGACTTGGCGTTCCCTCGTCGTCAGAGCCCGGGCGGCAGGGTCGCCACGGTCCAGCCCGACTGCGGTTGTCAGCCGGCCGGCCCGCAGCGGGGTGAGCAGTGAATCTCCGCGTGCCACCCGCCGGATTCCATCGACCAGGCGGTCACCGCGCAGGTTCTTCAGCACATACCCGGACGCGCCGGCCAGGACGGCGGCGCGGACGGCGGCGGCGTCGTCGTACGCCGAGAGCATGAGGCACCGGATGTCGGGATCCCTCGAGCGGATGTCCCGGCAGGCGTCGATGCCGCTCCCATCGGGCAGCCGTACATCCAGGACCACGACGTCCGGCCGGGTGGCGGCGACCCTGTCCACGGCCTGACGCCTCGTCGCTGCCTCTCCCACCACCTCGAGGTCCACTTCGGCGTTGATCAGGCCGGCCAGTCCGAGGCGGACGACCTCGTGGTCGTCGACGACGAAAACGCGCGTCATCGGTGCGCCCCCTCGGGGGCGTCGGTCAGGCACGCCGTCCAGTGCAGCAGTGTGCCGCGGTGCTCCCGGTCGGTGAGCGACAGCATCCCCTGCCAGCGCTGTGACCGGGCCGAGAGGTTGGCGATTCCGCTGCGCCGCCCGGAACCGGACAGGCCGACGCCGTCGTCGCTGATCTCGATCGTGAGCGCGTCCGCAAGGACGGCCACCCTCACCTCCGTGTCCCGGGGGCGCGCGTGCCGGACGACGTTGGTCAGCCCCTCCCTCACGACGGCCACGACATCGTCGGCCAGTGCGGCGCTCACGAGCAGATCGATCGCACCGGAGAAGACCACCCGCGGCGGGTGCGGGAAGAGAGGGCCGAGCTCGTCGAGCAGGTCGAGTAGGCGGCGACAGACGCCGGGCCGGTCAGGGTGCGACTGCGTCAACGCGAAGATCGCGGTGCGCAGATCCGCGATGACCGCGTCGAGGGCTCCCACCTCGTCGACCAGGCGCCGCCCGAGCACGGGGTCTGTGGTCATCCCGCCGAGTGCCTGCATGGTGAGCCCGGCGGCGAAGATCCGCTGGATCACCCGGTCGTGCAGTTCACGCGCGATCCGGCCACGATCGGTGAGCACCGCCAGCCGCACCCGGTCCCGGCTGCTCCGCTCGAGGTCCAGGCCCGCGCGCGCCAGCCAGGCGAAATCCTGGGCCGCCTCGAGGTCCGCGGCCGTGAAGGGAGGTCCCTCGGCGGGCCGGGAGGCAGTGAGGACCAATACGGGCCGGCCGGATTGTCCGGTTCCCGCCACCGGGACGACCAGGGTTCGCCCAGGCATCAGGAGCGACTCGGGGCCCGCAGCCGGTCGGTCTCCCCCGCCGACGAGGGCAGGCCGGCCGGAGGCGACCGCCCGGCCGCACACGCTCCCCGTCGCACGGAAGGCCAGGCCGACCAGCCGCCGGGCGCATCCGTCGTGCGCCGCGTGGACGACGAACGACTCTTCGGCGCCCGCGTCGCCGCCCGCAACCTCACCGGGCGGCCCGACGACACAGCCCAGTTCTGCGTCCGCCGCCATCGCAACGGCCTCTGCCAGCAGTACCAGCGGGTCACCGGCCCGCACGCTCCGCAGAGCGTCGATGAAGTCGGCGGATGCGGCCGCCCACCGCGGTCGTCCGTGCCTGGGCAGGTCGGCCAGGGCACTGCGCACCGTCTCCGGGGAGGCCTCGGGGTGTTCGGTCGGGGTGAGCGGGATACGTTCGTGGGGCATGGCCGGGGACCGCCTCTCATCTGGTAGCGGGGATACTACCCGCACGGGACCTTCGGCCCTGTCCCGGCACTGCCGACGCTGCGACCCTGACGAGGATCGGACTGTCCGGTGCGATTCCACCCCAGAGCAGGAGTCACATCCATGGTTGAAAAAGTGATCGTCGCCATTGACGGCGGGGCGGCCAGCAAGGTGGCCCTCGAGTGGGCCCTCGACCGGGTCGTGATGCTCGAACGGATGCAGGGCACTCCGGTACAACTCGAACTCACCACGGTGGTGGAACTGGGCTGGTACCCCGCCGAGGGATCGGATTACTCCAGTCAGCCTGCCTACGAGCGCGCGCTCGCGGAAGCCATTCGACGGGTCGAAAAGGTAGCTCCGTCCTGTCGGAAAACGAGCTACATCCGTCACGGCGTCCCGGTGCAGGAGCTGACCCGGGCGTCGGCGACCGCAGACCTCCTCGTCGTCGGCACGCAGAAGACGGGTGTCCTCGCGGGAACGGTCTTCGGCACCCTCCCCCTCCGGCTCGCAGCCCACTCCCGGAGCCCTGTCGTCGTCGTCCCCGTCAACTGGCAGGGGGGTGGCAGCAGCATCGTCGTGGGCATGGAGGACGACGTCACGGCCCTGGTCGCCGTGGACTTCGCGGCCCGCGAAGCCGAGCGTTTCAAACTCCCTCTCGAGATCGTCCACGCCTGGATGATCCCGGCGACGGTGGCCGTCGAGTACGGCGCCACCCTGCCCTACGAGGAGATGCGAGACGCTCACGCACGCATCCTGGCGGGGGCCACGAGGAGGGTCCGCGATGCGCATCCGTCGCTGCATATCACCGAGGTCCTGAAGCAGGGCACGGCGGCATCAGTCCTCGTTGCCGCATCCCGGGCGGCGTCCCTCGTCGTCGTCGGCACGCACGGCCGAGGTGCCGTCGGCAGCCTCTTCCTTGGTTCGGTCAGCCACGACGTGCTGCTGAATCTGCCCTGCCCGGTGGCCGTGGTCCCCCGCCCGGCCGGTGAACGTGCCGAGTCCCGACCGGACTCCACTACAGAAACGGAGAAGCGGTGAGCACCTGCCTCGGCGGATTCGACGGCCCCGACCCGAGCCGCAGGTCGAGCTCCAGGTCCGGGTAGCGTTCGGCCAGGCCGGCCACCGCCTCGGCGGGAACCAAACCGGCCGCCTCGTCGGGCTCCATCGGCCAGTCGATCATGGTGCGGTCCTCGGTCCAGGGCGCCGGTGCACTCCAGCAGTACCGGGACGTCAAGCGCTCACCCAGGCGATCCGACTGCTCTGCGGCGAGGTGCACGGCGGCGAGGGATGCCCCGGAACCGTCTACCCCGACGACGACATCGGTCCCGCACTGTTCCTCCCGCTCAATCACGACAGCGTCCGGTCCGGCGGCGTGAGCCGCGATCTGTGCGGCGTTGATGCTGACGACTAAGTCCTGAAACCAGGCCAGGGTATGCGAACCCACAACCAGGAGTTCCTCACCCACGGCCCCGTCGGTGAGCGCCTTGATGGGCGAGCCGTCGAAAACCGTCGTGCGAAGGGTCAGGCGCAACACCGCGCGCCTCCTCAGCCTCACGGGCGAGCAGCAGTTCGGAGTCAGTAGTCGAACTCGTCGAACTGAGGCGAGTCCAGGCCGTCGCCCGTCCACGAGGCCCGGCCCGAGGCCGTTCCGGCCAGAGCCTTGTGGCGGAGGGTGTCCACCGTCTCCGGCTCCAGTAACTCCGACTGTGCCGAAATGTCGGTGACGCAGACTAGTTGGCCGGATCCACCGATCAGGATCTGGATGCGTCCCAGCAGGCCGGTTTCTTCAACGATCGGAATGTCGACGACATCGACCTGAGGGCGGAGACTGAGCGCCTCCGCGTAGTGCATAACGGCATCCGCCAGGTCATCTCCGGTGATGACCGATCCGCCGGGGTGAAAAATGCGCTTCATGGTAGACCCCTGATTGTTCACGAGAAGGACAGGTGCAGCCAGGGTCTGGGGCATTCGATCATTATAGACCTTGTGGGGTCTAAAGGGCGAGGGTACGATTCACCACATTTTGGGCCACCTCGACCAGCGGCTGGCCGTTGTTGCGGGCATACTGACGCAGCAACGCGAAGGCCTCCTCCATGTCGAGGGTGTGGGTGAAAGCGACAACGCCCTTGGCCTGCTCGATCAGAACGCGGCCACTGAGCGCACGCTGCAACTGCGCTCGAGCCACGTCGCTCTCCCGGATGGCGCGCTCCTGCAGGATGCCGATCGTCGCGGTGTCGGCCAACGCCTGAACGGTGGGCAGGTCTTCCGCACTCAAACCGCCGAGGCGATCCCAGAAGAGGTTAAGCGACCCGATCGTCGTCGCGCGCAACCGCAGTGGAACGGAGTGCATCGACTTGAAGCCGAGTTCGAGTGCTCCCGCCCGAAACCTGGGCCACGCCGGGGCGAGGACGTCGAGATCGGGGATGGCCACCGGTTTGCCCGTCGTGTAGCACTCGACGCACGGCCCGTTGCCGGCCCGCAACTGCAGGATCTCGATCAGCCGGCTGCGTTCGTTCGTCGAGGCCACGACCTCGAGGTCATTGTCGTTGCCGGCAGAGAGGATGATCCCGACCGCGGACGCCCCGAAGAGGGTCGCGCACGTTTCAACGAGCGTGTGCAGCAGATCGACGACGTCGTACCCGACGACAAGCGTGTCTGCCAGCGTGACAAAGGTCTCAACCAACTGACCTTCACGTGTTCTGGTCACCATATTTCCATCCTAAGACCCGTCCAATTCTGAAGCGAAATCAAGTTCGCGCGCCACCACGTCTTCCGCCACCTCGCGGACGGTGCGCGCGTGAGAGAACGCATAGCCCTGCAGGATCAGCAGGGCATCCGAGGCTCCCACGTCCAGCTGGGCGAGCACCATGCCGGTCGCCTGGTGCACGACGCGTCGAGAATAGCCTTCGTCGGCGTCAGGGTCAGGCTTTATCGTGTGCGTGAGCAGGACGCGCCGAAGCACCTGCCGAGCGGCGATCCCGACCAGCATCGTGGCATCGGCGATCTGCAGCCCGGTCAGGGTGCGGGGGCGGCGGGAATACAGATCGACGGCACCGATGTCCAGCGACCCGACGACCATCGGGAACGCGAACAGCCCACCCACATCGGTGTCGTCAATCGTCTGCGAGAAAACGGGCCAGGCCGAGTTGCCGTGGTGACGGATGTCGCTGTTCAGCACCGGGCGACGCGTCGTCAGGGCATCCCAACACGGACCTTCACCGAGGTCGAACTGCAGTTCGTCGATCCGGGCAGCGGACGCGTCGCTCGCGCACACGGTTTCGGTGCCGAAGGGGGCGCCGAGAGTGGAGATCGACACACCCGTGACGGGCAGCACCCGCAGGAACGGAGAGCACAGGTCGGTACTGTTCAGGTGTGCGGTGGACAATTCCTCGACGGCGAGGCCGAAGGATCGACGGTCAGACCGGGACATGACGACGTTCTCCCCCCGTGGCATCCGCGACGCCGGTCGAAGTCGCTCGCGCATCCGTCTGCACCGTGACTTCACGACCTCTCGGCTCCGCGGAAGAGCCACACGTCTCCGCGGTGGGCAACGACTTCCGAAACCGCGCCACTTTCAGCGTATCGCGCGGAACGTCGATCCGTGCAGCGACCGGCGCTCCCACGCCGGTCGCGCCGCTTCTCCGAAAGCGTGATCACGGCCGGATCGGTGCCGGCCGAGTCAGCCGAGGCCGTCGGTGAGCCTGCCCAACATTGCCAGCACGACTGCGGCGGAGCGGTCGGCCGCGTCGTCGACATGGGCGAGGTGATCGTCGATCGGTCCGCACAGGTCAGAGATGCCGCGGATCGCCAGGAACGGCACATCGTGCGCGAAACAGGTCTGGGCTGCGCCGACGGATTCCATGTCGGTGGAGAGAACGCCGGGGAACAGAACGCGGAGGTTCTCGGCGCGTTCCACACTCACGAAGGTGTCGTTGGAGACCATCAGGCCGCGGTGCACGACCAGCGCCGAACCGTCAGCCATCCAGGCCGGGGACCCGGCGATCCGTAGCGCCGTGGGAGCACCCTCATAGCGGGCCGGCATGCCGGGCACCTGGCCGAGAGCGTACCCGAATGCACGTGCATCGGCGTCGCTGTTCAGGTACTCGCTGCCGATGACGACCTCGCCCACCTGCACCTGCGCACCGACCCCGCCGGCCGAACCCGCACTGATCACCAGCGGCGTCGCCTGGGGGTCATCGGCCCGCACTGACAGGAGAGCGGATGTCGTCGCACCGGCCGCGTTGACCAGCCCGATGCCGCTTTGCACGAGCAGCACTTCGTGGCCGGCCAGCGTGAGACGGTGGCGGCGGGCCTTGCCGACGGTGATCGGCGCGGCGGACGCGGTGGCCGCAGCCAAGAACGGAGCGGCTTCTTCCTCCATCGCGACGAGGATGATCGCGCCGAAGGGTGTCATTCGGTGACAGTGGCCCAGTCGGCGCGGGCGGTCAGGAAGACCTTCACCGCGTCCTGGGCGGCCGTCAGCGAGTGGTTGGCTCCCCAGCCGCACTGCACCTCGTTGGCAGCGGGCACCGCCGTGGCGCTGAGGATGTCGGTCATGGTGCCCTCGATCAGCTCGAGAACCTCGGCGTAATCCGGCTGCCCCTGCAGGATGAGGTAGAAGCCGGTCTGGCAGCCCATCGGCGAGAAGTCGATCACGCGGGTGGAGTGGTTGCGGGAATGCTCGGCGAAAAGGTGCTCGATCGAGTGCACCGCCGGCATCTCCAGGTGCGCCAGGTTGGGCTGGGTGAAGCGCACGTCGTACTTCACGATGGTGTCGCCCTGCGGCAACACCTTGGTGTCGGCCAGACGCACGTAGGGTGCGACGACCGTGCGGTGGTCGAGGTTGAACGATTCGACGTTCATGCGTGGCTGGTTCACGTGGTCTCCCTGAAAGCTGTCTTGGCGCTCGGCTTTGGGCTCATCGCACGGACGTGATCAGGGGGTGATGATTATGTGGGCCCTACCGGGCTCGAACCGATGACATCCACGGTGTAAACGTGGCGCTCTACCAACTGAGCTAAAGGCCCCTGACACAACGGCCGGTGAAGGCCGAGCACCATCATACAGATTCTGTGGCACCGGTGAAGCGCCGCAGGGTTCATACCGGCTGGAGCTCGCCGATCGCGGCCCGGTAGGCATCCAGTGACCGAGGCTCTCCCGGCGCGGTGATGAAACTGGCCCGGATGATCCCCTCGGGGTCGATCACAAACGTGGCGCGGTTGGCGAAGCCCTTCTGCTCAAGGAAGACCCCGTATTCCTTCGCGACCGCGCCGTGCGGCCAGAAATCGGCGAGGAGGTCGAAAGTGTACTTTTCCTGTTCTCCCCAGGCGCGCAGGGCGTGACGGGAATCGACGGAGATACCGAGCACTTCCACCTCGTTCGCGGTGAACAACGACAGGTTGTCCCGCAACTCGCACAGCTCGCCGCTGCAGATCCCGGAGAAGGCGAGGGGGAAGAAGACCAGGGCGACCGACTTCTCCCCACGGAACTCGCTGAGCTGCACCCGCTCGCCGAACTGGTTGAACAGCTCGAAATCCGGAGCCTGGGTGTCATTTTCCAACGCCATGGAGCGCTTCCTCTCGTGCGCCCACTGGAGCCGTGCAAGGCGACGCCACAGCCTAGCCCTGCCGCCTGCGGGACGCCAAGATGAGCGTCCCGAGGACCAGGAATACTGGCCCGACCGGCGCTCACCGGTCGTGCACATACCCAAGGCATAATCTGTAGGCTTGCGTGGTGCCACCGGTCGTGACCCGACCGTCAACCGGCACCGCTAACCCGGCAGATTCGTTCTTATGGTCTGCCCAACAGAGAGAGGTCGAGTGTGACTGTCAACGACCAGGACCCGTATTCGGTTAACAGCACGGATGCCGACCCGGAGGAAACCGCCGAATGGTCGGAATCGCTGGACGCGCTCGTCTCGGCCCACGGCCACCAGCGTGGCCGGGAGATCATGCTGACCCTCCTGAAACGCTCCAAGGAGCTGCACCTCGGCGTGCCCATGGTGCCGACCACGGACTACATCAACACCATCGCCGCCGGCAATGAGCCCGACTTCCCCGGCGACGAAGACATCGAGCGCCGCTACCGCGCCTGGATCCGCTGGAACGCCGCCGTTCTCGTGCACCGGGCCCAGCGCCCCGGGATCTCCGTCGGTGGCCACATCTCGACCTACGCATCGTCCGCCGCTCTCTACGAGGTCGGCTTCAACCACTTCTTCCGCGGCCAGGACCACCCGGGCGGCGGAGACCAGATCTTCATCCAGGGTCACGCCTCCCCCGGCACCTACGCGCGCGCTTTCCTCGAGGGCCGGCTGACCGCCGACCAGCTCGACGGATTCCGCCAGGAGAAGTCCCACGGCCCCAACGGGCTGTCCTCCTACCCGCACCCGCGCCTGATGCCCGAATTCTGGCAGTTCCCGACCGTATCAATGGGACTCGGCCCGATCAACGCCATCTACCAGGCGCAGACCAATCGGTACCTCACCAACCGCGGGATCAAGGACGCCAGCGACCAGCAGGTCTGGGCATTCCTCGGCGACGGCGAGATGGACGAGGTCGAGAGCCGCGGGCAGCTGCAGGTTGCCGCCAACGAGGGCCTCGACAACCTCAACTTCATCGTCAACTGCAACCTCCAGCGCCTAGACGGCCCGGTGCGCGGCAACGGCAAGATCATCCAGGAGCTGGAGAGCTTCTTCCGAGGCGCCGGCTGGAACGTCATCAAGGTCGTCTGGGGCCGCGAGTGGGACGAGCTGCTCGCCCGCGACACCGACGGCGCACTCCGTGACCTGATGAACGCCACCCCCGACGGCGATTATCAGACGTACAAGGCCGAAAGCGGAGCTTACGTGCGGGAGCACTTCTTCGGCCGGGACCCCCGCGCTCTCAAGCTCGTCGAGGGCTACACCGATGACGACATCTGGAACCTCAAGCGCGGCGGCCATGACTACCGCAAGGTGTACGCGGCGTTCAAGGCGGCATCCGAGCACAAGGGTCAGCCCACCGTCATCCTGGCGAAGACGGTCAAGGGCTACGCCCTCGGCCCGAGTTTCGAGGGCCGCAACGCGACCCACCAGATGAAGAAGTTCACCCTCGACAACCTCAAGACCTTCCGCGACAGCACGCACATGCCGATCACGGATGCCCAGCTCGAGAAGAACCCCTACCTTCCGCCGTACTTCAAGCCCGACGAGAACGATGAGGCGATCCAGTACCTGCACGAGCGTCGCCGCGCGCTGGGCGGATACGTGCCGGAGCGTCGCAGCAAGTACACCCAGATCAACCTGCCCGACGACGCGACCTACGCCCCCACCAAGAAGGGGTCCGGCACGCAGGAGATCGCGACCACGATGGCGTTCGTGCGACTGCTCAAGGAGCTGTTGCGCGCCAAGGACTTCGGAAACCGCATTGTGCCGATCATCCCGGACGAGGCCCGCACCTTCGGCATTGACGCGTTCTTCCCGAACGCCAAGATCTACAACCCCAGCGGCCAGCAGTACACCTCGGTCGACCACGCACAGCTCCTGGCGTACAAGGAGAGCCCGCAGGGCCAGATCCTGCACGTGGGGATCAACGAGGCCGGCGCGATGGCCGCCTTCACCAACGTGGGCACCTCCTACGCCACGCAGGGTGAGCCGCTCATCCCGATCTACGTGTTCTACTCCATGTTCGGCTTCCAGCGCACGGGCGACGCCATGTGGGCCGCGGGCGATCAGATGACTCGCGGGTTCATGATCGGCGCCACCGCCGGCCGAACCACCCTCACCGGTGAAGGCCTGCAGCACGCCGACGGCCACTCGCCGCTGCTGGCCTCGACGAACCCTGCCGTGGTGTCGTACGACCCGGCCTACGGCTACGAGATCGGGCACATCGTACGCTCGGGTCTCGAGCGGATGTACGGCGGAACGCACAGCGACCCCAACGTCATGTACTACATCACCGTTTACAACGAGCCGCAGGTGCAGCCGCGCGAACCCGATGACGTGGACGTGGACGGCATCGTGCGCGGCATCCACCGCGTGAGCGTGTCCGATGTGGCCGGTCCGAAGGCGCAGCTCCTGGCCTCCGGCGTTTCCGTACCGTGGGCGCTCGAGGCCCAGGCCCTGCTGGCCGAGGACTGGGGGGTGTCCGCCGACGTCTGGTCGGTCACCTCGTGGGCCGAGCTGCGTCGTGACGGCATCGCCGTCGAAGAACACAACTTCCTGTACCCGGACGACGCACCGCGCATCCCGTATGTGACGGAGAAGCTGGCCGGCACCGCCGGGCCGTTCATCGCCGTCACCGACTTCATGCACGCGGTGCCGGACCAGATCCGGCAGTTCGTGCCCGGCGACTTCGCGACCCTCGGTGCCGACGGGTTCGGTTTCTCCGACACCCGCCCGGCAGCCCGCCGCTTCTTCAAGATCGACGGACCGTCGATGGCGGTGCGCGCACTCGAATTGCTCGCCCGCCGCGGTGAGGTCGACCGCAGCGTCGTCGGCCAGGCCATCACCAAGTACCGGTTGCATGACGTGACGGCGGGAACCACCGGTTCCGCCGGGGGCGAGAGCTAGCCGCCCCCGTGGCACCCACACCGAAGACGAAAGAACAGACGCTCAGCTGGCTGCGAACGATTTCCGGCGAGCTGTCCACGGCGACCCTGAAACGTCTCGAGGACACGCTGCCCTGGTACGGCGACATGCCGCCAGGGCGGCGGTCCGCCGTGGGTCTGGTCGCCCAGGCCGGCATCACGTCGTTCATCTCATGGTTCGACGATCCCCGGTCCACGCCCTGGATCGCGGCCGACGTCTTCGGTGCAGCCCCGCGTGAACTCCTGCGCTCGATCAGCCTGCAACAGACCCTGCAGCTGATCCGCGTCACCGTCGAGGTGGTGGAGGAGCGAGTCAAGGACGGCGGGGAGATGCTGCGGGAGGCCATCCTGCTGTACTCGCGCGAAATCGCCTTCGGTGCGGCGGATGTCTATGCCCGGGCGGCCGAGGCGCGCGGCCTCTGGGACGTGCGCCTCGAGGCTCTCGTCGTCGACTCGATCCTGAGCGGCGAATACGACGATGAATTGCCCAGCCGGATCGCCGCCCTCGGCTGGCACGGGCACGGCGAGGTTTGCGTGCTCGTGGGCACGACGCCGAAGATGCTCGACGTCGATCAACTGCGTCGCTCGGCCCGCCACATGGCCGCCGACGTGCTGATCGGGGTACAGGGCAACCGGCTGGTCCTGGTCATCGGCCGGGCTCACCCCACCCCGACAGACCCGGATGACGCGATCGGCACGGCCTCCGCCCTCAGCTTCATGGAGATCGCCGTGCAGCTCGAGCCGAGCTTCGGCGCCGGCCACCTGGTGCTCGGCCACGAGGTGCCGAATCTGGTCGACGCGTCCAAGAGCGCCAAGGCCGCCCTGGCCGGCTTCGCCGTGGCCCGGTCCTGGCGCAATGCCCCCCGTCCGGTGCAGGCCGATGACCTGCTCCCCGAGCGGGCCCTGGCCGGCGATCCGCTCGCTCGCGCCACACTGATCCACCGGATCTACCGACCGCTGCAGGCGCATTCGACCGAACTGCTCACCACGCTCTGGTGTTACCTGGACAACGGCCGCTCCCTGGAAGCCACCGCGCGGGAACTCTTCGTACATCCGAACACCGTGCGCTACCGCCTGAAGCGGGTGTCGGAGGTCATCGGCTACGACGCCACCGGCGCCCGCGAGGCGCTCATCCTGCAGGCCGCCCTCATCATCGGGTCGATCAGCGACCACGACGGCTCCGCACGCCGGCGGTAGCGTCGCCAGCGAGGGCGCCGAACTAGCGTGATTCGACAAACACTCCCCGAATAGTTGGTGGATCATCGACACGCCCGCGGCAATCGAGCTTGGGAGACTAGACCAATGATTGTTGTCGTCTGCCCCGGTCAGGGCTCACAAACCCCCGGTTTCCTCGAGCCCTGGCTTCGGGATCCCACCTTCATCGCCGGCCTGGATGAGATCTCCGAGGCCTGTGGAATCGACCTTCTGCGCCACGGAACCGTGAGTGACGCCGACACCATCCGGGACACCCGGATCGCCCAGCCGCTGATCGTGGCCGCCGGGCTCCTCACCCTGGGTGTGCTCCTGGCCGACGGTCGACGTGAGCGCATCGCCGGCATTGCCGGCCACTCGGTGGGCGAGATCACGGCCGCCGCCGGCGCCGGCATCCTCAGCGCTGCGGACGCCGTTCGATTCGTGCGCGAGCGCGGCAACGCCATGGCGGAGGCGGCGGCGCTGGAGCCGTCCGGCATGAGCGCGGTGCTGGGCGGGGACGAAGCCGAACTCCTGGCTCGCCTCGACGAGCTCGACCTTGCACCGGCCAACTTCAACGGCGGCGGTCAGGTCGTCGTCGCCGGCTCCCTCGCGGCCCTGGCCGTTCTCGGGGAGAACCCCACCCCGCGCACGCGGGTGATCCCACTGCAAGTGGCCGGAGCATTCCACACGCGGTATATGCAGCCGGCCGTGCAGCACCTCGCCCAGGTTGCCGCACAGGTACTGCCTGCCGATCCCTCGATTCCGATCTGGACGAACCGTGACGGCAACCGGGTCACCAGCGGGACCCGCTTCATGGAGTTACTGGTTGATCAGGTGTCCTCGCCGGTACGGTGGGACCTGTGCATGCGTTCATTCGCGGAGGCCGGCGTGACCGGAATCATCGAGGTCGCACCGGCTGGGGCCCTTGTCGGCCTCGCCAAACGTGCCCTCAAGGGTGTGCCCAGTGTCGCGATCAAGACACCGGACGACCTGCCCGCTGCGTTCGACCTGATCGACCAGCAGAACCTAGTCTGACCGAAAGAGAATATGTCCAAGCCAACACTCCAGCAGTCGCACGGTCCCCAGTACACCCGGATCCTCTCGATCGGTGCCGCCCGCGGCGATCTCGTCGTACCCAACGACGACCTGGTCGGACCGATCGACTCGTCCGATGAATGGATCCAGCAGCGCACCGGCATCATCACCCGGACCCGGGCGAGCGCGGACATCCAGGCCGTCGACCTTGCAACGGATGCTGCACGGGAGGCCATCGAGCGGTCCGGCATCGAGCCGCACCTGATCGACGCCGTCATCGTGGCCACCATCAGCAACAGCCGTCAGACCCCGTCCATCGCCGCCGTGGTGGCCGACCGGGTCGGCGCCAACCCCGCGGCCGCCTATGACGTCAACGCCGCCTGCGCCGGCTACACCTACGCCGTCGCGCAGGCCGACTCTCTGATCCGCACGGGCACAGCCCACTATGCGCTGGTGATCGGCGCGGAGAAGCTGTCCGACCTCGTCGACCCCACGGACCGCAGCATCTCGTTCCTGCTCGGCGACGGCGCGGGCGCCGTCGTCATCGGCCCGAGCGACTACCCGGGGATCGCACCCACCGTCTGGGGATCCGACGGGTCCAAGGCCGATGCCATCACCATGAACCACACCCTGCAGGAGTACCGCCGCGGCGAATCCGAATGGCCCACCCTCCGCCAGGAAGGCCAGACGGTCTTCCGCTGGGCGGTCTGGAACATGGCGAAGGTGGCCAAGGAAGCTCTCCAGGTCGCGGGAATCGAGAGCGACCAGCTTGCCGCCTTCATCCCGCACCAGGCCAATATGCGCATCATCGACGAATTCGCCAAGCAGCTGAAGCTTCCTGAATCCGTCGTGATCGCCCGCGACGTGGCCACCACCGGTAACACCTCTTCGGCGTCGATCCCCTTGGCCACCCACCGACTGCTCGAAGATCACCCCGAGCTCAGCGGAGGCCTCGCCCTCCAGATCGGCTTCGGCGCCGGGCTCGTGTTCGGCGCGCAGGTCGTCGTGCTTCCCTAGATTTCACTCAACCCCCTCTAAACTGAGTCTCGGTCATACGAGACACCCCCAAGGAGAAATAACATGGCACTGTCCACCGAAGAAGTTCTGACCGGCCTGGCCGAGCTCATCAACGACGAGACCGGCATCTCGGCCGACACGGTTGAGATGGGGAAGTCATTCACCGATGATCTGGACATCGATTCCATCTCGATGATGACCATCGTCGTCAACGCCGAAGAGAAGTTCGACGTCAAGATCCCCGACGAAGAGGTCAAGAACCTCAAGTCCGTCGGCGACGCCGTCGATTTCATCGTCAAGGCTCAGGTCTAATCCACAACTGAACAGGCCGGTCGGCATCTGCCGACCGGCCTGATCTGTGGGTGACGCCCACGTTTGCACGCCTCACGGAGAGTTAACGTCATGACCAAAAAAATCGTTATCACCGGCATCGGTGCGACCTCCCCTCTCGGCGGCACGGCCGCCGACAGCTGGTCTGCCCTGCTCGCCGGCGAATCGGGGACGAGCCCGCTCGACCACGAATGGGTGGCCCGGACTCAGCTTCCGGTGACCTTCGCCGCTCAGGCCAGGGTTCCGTCCATCGACGTCCTGGCCCGCCACGAGACGAAGCGCCTCGACCCGTCCAGCCAATTCGCGCTGATCGCCGGGCGTGAAGCCTGGGCGGATGCCGGCTCCCCCGAGGCAGACCCCGAGCGCCTGGCCGTCGATTGGGCGACCGGCATCGGCGGAGTCTGGACCCTCCTCGACGCGTGGGATACCCTCCGCGAACGCGGTCCGCGCCGCGTCCTGCCGATGACCGTGCCCATGCTCATGCCGAACGGTCCGGGAGCGGCCATCGGAATGGACCTTCACGCCCGTGCCGGCATCACCACGGTCGTGTCCGCGTGCGCCTCGAGCACCGAATCGCTCGTGAACGCCTACAACCGGCTGCAGGCCGGGCTCGCCGACATCGTCATCGCCGGCGGTTCGGAGGCCGCGATCCACCCGCTGCCGATCGCATCCTTCGCTGCCATGCAGGCTTTGTCCAAGCGCAACGACGACCCGGCAACGGCGTCACGGCCCTACGACATCACCCGTGACGGCTTCGTGCTCGGGGAGGGCGCCGCGGCGCTCGTCGTCGAGACGGAAGAACACGCCAAGGCCCGTGGTGCGCGCATCTACGCCGAGCTCCTCGGCGGCGCCGTGACCAGCGACGCTTACCACATCACCGCGCCGGACCCTGAGGGGACGGCGGCGGCCCGCGCGATGATCACCGCGATCAAGAACGCCGGCGCGAGCCTCGCGGATGTCTCGCACATCAACGCTCATGCGACCAGCACACCGGTCGGCGACATCGCCGAGTACAACGCCCTGCGCCGGGTGTTCGGCGACCTGCTCGACGGTATCCCGGTGTCGGCGACCAAGGCGTCCACCGGTCATCTCCTCGGTGGTGCCGGGGCGATCGAGGCCCTGTTCACGGTTCTCGCTTTGGCCGAGCGCATGGCCCCGCCGACCATCAACCTGCTGAACCAGGATCCGAGCATCCCGCTCGACGTCGTGACCATGCCGCGCACGTTGCCGTCCGGCGACCTGCTGGCCATCAGCAACTCGTTCGGGTTCGGCGGCCACAACGCCGTCGTCGCCTTCCGGTCGATTTAGCTCCACCCTGCGGGACCAGCGCCATACGCGGAAGACCCCGGCCGCCATCGGTCAGGGTCTTCCGCGTTCGGAGGAACAGTCACCCGTCACCCCACCTGGTGCAGCCAGACCACGGCATTGAAATCGCCGGCGTGCCGGAACGGCTCGAGTTCATCGTCCCAGGACTGCCCGAGCGCACAGCGCAGCTGCCGGTGAAGCTCCAGGGCGTTCGTCCCGGCCATTTCCATTGCGTGGCGCAGCCGGTCCTCCGGGATCACGACGTTGCCAGCCGTATCCGTTTGGGCGAAGAAGACCCCCAAATCGGGAGTGTGCAGCCAACGCCCCCCATCGGTGCCGAGACTGGCGTCCTCGGTGACCTCGAAGCGAAGGTGCTCCCAGCCACGGAGAGCCGACGCGATCTGTGCGCCTGTGCCGCGGGCACCCTCCCAGTAATACTCGGCACGCTGCGCACCGCGGAGCACGGGCTGCTCCGACCAGTCGAAACTGACGGGCTCGCCTACGACGCGACCCACGGCCCATTCCACATGGGCACTCAACGCCCGAGGCGAAGAATGCACGTAAATTACACCTCGCGCAGTCGCTGCCTGCCGAGCTTGTGTAGCCACCATCGTTTCTCCCGTTCTGTGAGGTGCGTCTTCCCCAACGACCTCTGAACGAAACAATGCGGCGTGCTGTGAACTTGTGAAGGGTGGTGATCTTTTCCCGTAGTGTCAAGGCACAGCGTCAGGCGCCGCCCCACTGAATTATGCCTCAGTGACCCGTGCGATCACAAGGCGCGATCCCGGTCCTCCCGTTGGCTATACTCAGTATGGTTTTACTCTCACCACCGGAGGTCCCATGTCTGTGCGCAGCTGCTTGTTGGCGATTCTCACGATCGGTCCCGCGTACGGTTTCCAGCTGCACGGAGAGTTGGAGTCCAGAACCGCCGGCCGGCGAGCTGTCAACGTCGGGCAGATCTACGGCACACTCGAGCGCCTGGTGAAGCAGGAGGCCGTCGAGTCGGCCGGCAGAACCCCGGACGGGCTGCCGCTGTACCGGATCACGGCGCTCGGTCGGGCCGAGGCGTTGCAGTGGCTGTCCGGCACCGAGAGCACCCCCGACGACGAGTGGAACGACATGGTCGACCGGGTCCTGATCGCAGCCTCCCTACCTGACCCCCACGCTCTGGGCATCGACGCGCGCGAGGTCGTTGCCGGCTATCGGCAGCGGTGGCAGTCGGTCGCCGAGCTCGCAGCCGTGGTCGCCGCAGGCACGGACTTTGAGAGTGTGGACACCGCGGGCACGGGCGCGGAGCGGCTGGCGGGCGCCGCCCGGGTGACACTGGCCGCCGCCGCCCTGGCCTGGCTCCGGGACGTCGATACGCTGCTCGCCGACGGCCCCACAGAGGCCTTCCAACACGGACTGAACGACGTGCGGCCGAAGCGCGGGCGACGGCCGGCATCCGTCGCCTGACCGGCAGGCGCCGGCACCCCCATCGCCCTTCCCGGCGGCGCCGCTATTTCGCCTGCGCGTAGCTGTCGACCGTCGCGACGGTGAGCAGGAAGTCCACCGGGAAATCGGCGAACAGGTGTCGGCCGGCGGTGTCCGCCGCGCGCCGGATGATCCCCTCGACGGTGGCGGCCAGCGCGGCCGGTGTGTGCACCATGACCTCGTCGTGCAGGAAGAAGACTAGGTGCGGGGCCTGATCGAATTCCGACCCGGAAGCGGCCGGGGTGCACGGCGACAGCATCCGCAGTTCCCGGCGCACCTCCGCCATCCAGCACAGCGCCCATTCCGCGGCACTGCCCTGCACGATGAAATTACGGGTGAAACGGCCCCAGTCGCGTGCCTGGCTGCGGGCGCGGCGCTCGTCGGCATCCGTTGCCCCGGGGTCGTAGGCCTGCGCCTGGGTCGCCAGCCAGCGTTCCCCGGGTCGCGGGGAGGAGCGCCCGAGCCGCGTCGTCACGCTCTCTCCGCGCTCCCCGGCCCGCGCCGCCGTCTCGGTGAGGGCCAAGGCGCGCGGGAAGGCCTTCGCGAGCCGCGGCAGCAGTCGCCCGCTCTCCCCGCTGGTGGCGCCGTACATCGCCCCGAGCATGGCGACCTTGGCGTGTTCACGGGTCTCCACGACACCCCCGGCGACGATCCCGGCGTACAGGTCCGTCCCCCGGCCGGCCTGAGCCATGGCAGTGTCGCCCGAGAGGGCGGCCAGGATGCGCGGCTCCAACTGTGCGGCATCCGCGACCACCAGCTTCCAGTCGGCATCGGCGACGACGGCCCCGCGCACCTGTTTGGGCAGCTGCAGGGCTCCCCCGCCCCGGGTGGCCCAGCGTCCGGTCACCACCCCGCCGGGGATGTACTCGGGATGGAACCGGCCATTCACGATCCAGGTGTCCATCCAGTACCAGCCGTTCGCGCTGAGCAGCCGGGACAACTTCTTGTACTCGAGCAACGGCTCGATCACGGGGTGGGTGAATTCCTTGAGCTCCCAGGCACGGGTAGACGTCACCCTCAGGCCGGCCTTCTGCAGGGCCCGCATCAGGTCGGGTTGCGAGTCCGGATTGAGACCGGGCTCGCCAAGGGCGTCTCGGATGCGCCGGGCGAGGTTCTCGAGGCGCTCGGGCCGGATGCCTGGGGCCACGCGGGCGCCGAGCTCGCGGGTCAGCAGGGCGTCATGCACGTCGGTGCGCCACGGCAGTCCGGCGAATTGCATCTCGGCGGCGATCAGGGCACCGGCGGATTCCGCGGCGAGCAGCAGCCGAAGCCGGCCGGGCTCCGTGGAGGCGCGGACCGCGTCGAGTTGACGCCGGAATTCCGCCTGCGGGCCGGCACCGGCAGCGGTGTCGGTGCCGCCCTCGGCGGGGCCCTCAGCACCAGCACCAGTGTCACCGTCGAACAGGTCGAAGAGCGTCACCCCGGATGCGACCGCGTCCGGTTGGAGAGCCGGCGCCCGATCCCACTGACTCGGCTCGGCCCGGGCCAATGAGCTAGCCTGAGTGAGGGACGACAGGCGCAGAATCGTATGGCACAGGCGCAGGTCGTGCGCGCGGTGCACCCGGACCCCGGCTTTCAGCAGCAGCGGGTAGATGCGGGCCGTGTCCTCCCACACCCACCGAGGCCGGTCAGCCTCCTGATCGCACACATAGCCAGGGAAGTCGCGGGAAGTCAAACGGAGTGCGGGCCCCGAAACCTCGCCCTCCGGGCCGAGCGGCAGAACGAGGAGCTCCCCGTTACCCGTTCGACTCACCAGAAGATACACCTCACCATTCTGCCGGTTCGGCACCGGACCGGAGAAACGGGCAGCCGTCGCGACACCGTCAGGTCGTCACGTCGTCGGTCGGCGGGGAGGCGTCGGCCGCAACCCACGCGTCCTGGAGCAGGGTCACCGTCTCATCGTCGGACAGCTGGTGGAAGTCGGTGTAGCACGGACCGATCGCCCAGAATTCCTGCAGGGCGTTCAGCACAACGACGACATCCGCGTACTGCCTCATATCTTCGATCAGGTCCGTAGGTGCGACCGGGACAGCGAGCACCGTGAGGGCGGCACCCAGCCGTCTCAGGGCCGTGAGGGCCGCCTTGGCCGAGGCTCCCGTGGCGAGACCGTCGTCCACGATCACGGCGACTCGGCCCCGCGGACTGATCGGCTGCCGATCACCGAGATAGAGGATGCGACGTCGTTCGATTTCGGACAGCTCGCGACGGCGGGCCCTAGCCAGACCCACCGAGTCGCCACCGGTCGCGGCGAACACATCCTCGTTGACGATCGTCTGCGGACTTGGGCCGTTGACGACCGCCCCCAGCGCGACCTCCGGATAGCCCGGCGCCCCGATCTTGCGCACCAGGATGAGGTCCAGCGGTGCGTGCAGGCACCGGGCGACCTCGACCGCCACCGGCACGCCGCCTCGTGGGAGGGCGTAGACCACCGGGTCGTGTGCCTCCAGCTCGGTCAGGCGTTCGGCCAGTCGCGCGGCCAGCTGCACACCGGCATCACTCCGATTCGTGAACATGCGGCTCCCGCCCGGCGGATACCTCGTGCGGGAACCGCCTCGCCCGATTCTGCCGCCGGGCCTTGCCTTTGTCGAGAGCCGTCCGGGATTCAGGCGCGGCGGCCCGATTCGAGCCGACGCGCGCAGGAGACGCAGAGTTCGGATGCCGGGCGCGCATCCAGCCGTTCCTCGCCGAGGCGTCCGCGTCGGGTTTGCTCGCCGCGATCGTCGCCTTCCCCTTGGTGTCGGTTCGGCCGTTCTTCCTCGCCCGACGGCGGCCGTCCGCCCTCGGCTGATCCGCACGGGCACGACGAATATGAAGACCATGACCGCCACCGGAGGCTTCCGCACCTCCACGTCGCCAGCACCTACTCAACCCACGACGGGATGACCATGCCGGACACTCTCGGCGACCAGGCCGCCGCGCAGGTCTGTACGGGGCGGTCGAAGAGTTCCGGCCGCTGTCGGGCGAGGCCATCGACCTCGACCGGATCCCGCCTGCTCGAGGTTGCACGTCGAAGTCAGGCTGGCCGAAGTCAGTCGAGTACGGGCGGCTCCGGCGCCACGCAGCTCGGTACGCTTCTCGCGTCCGCCCCCGTGCTTACCCGGTTCGAGATCGCCGCCGACATCTGATGGAAGTCGACGTCCGCACCCGGTGACCGGGCGGGTCTACTCAAGTCCCAATCCGGTCAGTACCAGTTATTCGACTCGGAGTGCGCCCAGGCGCCGCACGGGCTACCGTACCCGGCCTGGATGTAACCGAGGCCCCAGGAAATCTGGGTGGTCGCGTTCGTGGCCCAGTCCGATCCCGCGGTCGCCATCTTGCTTCCGGGCAGAGCCTGCGGGATGCCGGTTGCTCCGCTGGAGTTGTAGGCCGAGTACGACCAGCCGGATTCCTTGGTCCAGAGCTGCACGAGGCAGGAAAACTCCGACTCGCCCCAACCGTACGTCGAAGCGGCCATCGCTCGGGCCGTCGCTTTCGCCTCCGCGGGCGAGTTGCCGCCGGCGGCGGCCTGAGGTGCAGCTGGCGCAGCGGAATCTCGTGCGGCCTCGGCCTCGGCCGCAGCCGCAGCCTCGGCAGCAGCCGCAGCCTCGGCAGCAGCCGCAGCCTGGGCGGAAGCCTCAGCTTGGGCGCGGGCCGCTTCCGCGGCGGCCGCCGCTGCGGCCTCGGCGGCAACGCGGTCGACCTCGGCCACGGCTGACCGTGCCGCGGCAGCCGCCTCCTGAGTCTGTCCGGTCAACGCGATCACGGTGTCCGTCTCCAGCGTCTTGTAGTCCCCGAGCGCGGCAACGGATGACGCCAGCGGGGTCGAATCCACCTTGTTCGCCATTGCCGTAATCACCGTTCCGGCGTCGCTGAGGGTGCTCTCCGCGCGATCATGGGCTGTCTTCGTCGCGATGGCGGAGTAGACGCTGAGCTGCTCGTGTCGGAGTCCGGTGCTCTCGGAAAGCTCGGTCGTCGCGGCAATGCTGGCGGTACTTGCTGCGGATGCCTGTGACACCGCGCCGATCCCGGTGATCAAGGCGATGAGGCCGAGCGACGCTCCGGCCCCGAGAGCGACGGACCGAGTGCGTGAACGCTTACGTTTGGCGTTGATTTCACGGCGGGCGGACACAGGTGAACTGGGTGAAGCAAAGCGCATGACTTCCAAAAGCGGTACGACCGGGCTACACGATCCTCGGCGCACCTTGATCGGTGGACTCACGGCCAGATGCGGCCGCGCGGGCGAAGTTTCCATCATGCACGTGCATTCTGGACAGATGCTCAGTTGTAGCTGGCAAAGTCATCCGTACTCACGGTGCCCACGCCCGAACCGAAAGCGACAGAGTCCTCCCCGACCGATGCGGATGCGGATTGGCGCTGAGCGTCGCGGCCTGACTGGCCCGTGTGGGAGGATGCCGCCGTGACCGAACCACGTGAATGCCTGATGCTCCTCGATACGGCCGGCCTCTACTTCCGAGCCTTCCACGCGGTTCCGGACACCATTCGCGCGTCCAACGGGATACCCGTGAACGCCGTCCGCGGGCTGCTTGACATGATCGCGCGGCTCGTCGCCGAGTTCCAGCCGAGCGAGATCGTGGCCTGCTGGGACGATGACTGGCGGCCGCAGTGGCGCGTGGACCTGATCCCCACCTACAAGTCCCACCGGGTCGCCGCTGACCAGCCGAGGGTGAGCAACTTTCCGGTCGAGGCGATGCCAGCCCTGCTCAGCGCACAGGTCCCGCTCATCCGCGAGGTGCTCGGCGCGCTCGGCATCCCGGTGATCGGCGCCCCACAACACGAGGCAGACGATGTCATCGGCACCCTGGCCTCGCACGCGACGATCCCCGTGGATGTCGTCACCGGCGACCGTGACCTCTTCCAACTCATCGACGACACCCGCGGGGTGCGGGTCGTCTACACCGGGCGAGGCATGGCTCGGCTTGAGATTCTGACGGATGCCGCACTCGAGGCCAAATACGGAGTGCTCCCGGTTCAGTACGCGGACTTCGCAGTGCTTCGCGGCGACGCCTCAGACGGCCTGCCCGGAGTGCCCGGGGTGGGCGAGAAGACGTCGGCCACGCTGCTCCGCACCTACGGTGACCTTGCCGGGATCGTCGCAGCGGCCGCACACCCCGAATCCGCGCTGGCATTGAGCGCGCGGGCCAGGCTCCTCGCCGCCACCGATTACCTGAAGGTGGCCCCGGCGGTGGTGAGGGTAGTGCGCGACCTGGCGCTGCCCGGCTACGACGCCCGAATCCGAGTGAGCACTCGCGGCCAAGCGGTGCACCTGGATCGCCTGGCCGTCGAATGGGGACTGGGGGCCTCATTGGAACGTGCGCGCCGGGCCTTGCATGCGCCGGACTCCCCCGGCTGGTTGTAACGCCTCTTCGGCAGGTGGTCTTCCAGAACGGATGACGTGGCCTCCTTGACCTGGAGGAACACCGGGTCATGCTCGTCTCGTCCCTCGAGCAGGGCGATGCAGGCGCGGGTTCCGACGCTGCCGACCCGACGACTTTGCGGGCCACGTCGACGACCCGGACGCGCTCGAGAAGGAAACGACGGTCCTCTTGCAAGTGTGTCCCGATACGAGCCCAACTGTGCGTTGAGCGCGTCCCAGGTCTCGTCGGCAGACAGCCCGAACGTGTCATAGGGTTCACGGACGGGAACAAGACCGGCGGCTGGCTGACGATCCGGTAGTGCCCGTCCACGTACTCGGCCAGCTTGGAGAGCGCCTGCATGCTGTTGCGGGTTCGGGCTTTCTCGGCCCACCGCTGTGCTTTCCTACCGACGACCTTCGCGACCTTCCGCTGCCTTTGAGCCGCTCGAGTTGCTCGGCTTAGTCCTTCAGCTGGCCAGCATCTGGAGTAATGGCACGCCCTTGTCCACAGCGCTGGCCCCTAGATATTCCCGCGCCCAGCGTAGGCAGCTGGTCGTGGATGCCGTCGCGGCCCTCGTAGAGTAAATCGGCCCCCTGTCGGCTGAGGCTGACGTAGGACTCTCAACCGTCCCGGCGCCCCGAGTAAACGGAACGTTCGCTCGTAGAAGTCCAGATTGGCCGGCCGCCTACTGGTTCTGTCCGGACTGGCCTAGCGTCGCGAGACCGCGGTTCACCTAGCAGGAACGCTACGGAGGGGATCAATCGTCGCCCGTCGAACGCATTTCGCTCAGCCGCCCTTGCGAGTACCATTCTGTGCATCTCTGAACCGTGACCGGTTCGCCCTAACTGCCAGCGCCCCACAAGGGAGTGCACCATGAGTGCAATCAGCGAACATGACCGCAGAACCGCGTCGGCGAAGGCGTCGGCCGAGACCACCAATCGGGCAGCGTTACGTGCCGGTGGAACAGCGGCCGTCGTTGCCGGGCTCGGAGGCATCACATGGTTCACGCTTGAGCTCCTGCCGCCAGTTCTCGGTTTCGACGACACAGACGACCCCGCAGCGAGCCTCGACTATCTGCGCCAGTATCCGCAGTTGTACCCTGTCGCAGGGGTTGCGCTTTTCACCATGGCCATCGCTTTCGTCGTGGCGAGTTTCGCCGTCTCCGATGTGCTTGCACCACGCACAAGCAGCATCACTCGCCGGAGCCTGAGCGCACTCGGTCTCATGTCGGCCACATTCCTGTTCATGCACGGGGTCTTGCGCTCGTCCGTGGGACCGTTGCTCTACATCGACGGGATCAACAGCAGATGGGGCGAGTCCGCATACGTCAGCATTCAAATGCTGGGAACCCACGGTTTTGCCCAAGCGAGCCTCCTCACGCTCTCCGTTTGGGTCGTGGGCATCAGTGTCGCCGGGGCACGCTCCCACGCCCTGCCGATCTGGATATGCGTTCTCGGAGTCGTCACAGGCCTCCGGCTCGTGATGCTGATCGCTGGCCCCCTCCTGACGGCGACCAATATCGATTTGCCCGAGGTGATCTGGCTTTCCTCAGTGGCACTGATCCCGCTGGGTATGCTGTGGTGGCTCGGACTCGGCATTGTGTTGCTGGTCAAGTCCCACCGCGACGGTTAGTCGCCGTTGAGCCCGAACCGTGCCTCCTNACCGTGCCTCCTGGATCATCCGCTCCCGTGTGGGCAGCGCGTCGAGATGAAAGGTGATGTCAGAGCGGCGCAGGGCAAGCGCCGCGTACTCCTCCGGCTGGGGCAGATCATCGTCCATGATCAGCTCGGAGATGTCGGCCAAGCCCTCGCCGAGTGGGGTCTGATACGAGATCGGTTCGACGTCCCAATCAAGCTAGGTCCGCACGTCGGCCATCGGAGCCCCGCAGGCCTCGGCCAGCTCCGCCAGAGTGGGTTCGCGGTACAGGCTGGCGGTGAGGTCGCGGCGGATGCGCTTGACCTTGTTGAGCTTCCCCACTGGCGGTCGAGCGCGCAAACTCACTGAACCGTCGCTCACTGTTTGCGCAAGCGCTCCTTCACCCCGTGTTCGACGAGCACGGGAACGAAGTCACGGATCGGGCGGCCGGAGAACGCTTCGTGCTCCTCACGAACAGCCCTTTCAACACGTGACCGTGGCACATCGGGGAATCGTTCCGTGAGACGATCCACTACTTTTTCGACGGCCTGCAGTTCATCGTTGAGGTTCACAAATCTCAGTCTTCCACCGTTGGGAGCTTGGTATCAAGGCGGGCGCATAGTTCTCGTCTGCATCGGCACAACAACGACCGAGAACCCGGTGTCGAGGAGGCGCGATGTCGCTTCCCTCCTCCGCACACCCTGATTCAACCGGCATCAGGTCAGCTACTTTCAATTCGTCCCTTGGGATCAAGGGGGACTGCGCGGAGGGTCGTCGAGGATGAGACCGAGCACCGTTGCGGAAGGTCCTCCGGGGCGACGGGCCGCGAAATGAGATAGCCCTGCACGGTGTCGCAGCGCAAATCACGCAGGAGCTGGAGTTGGCTCTGGCGTTCAACACCTTCGGCGGTGACCGTCAGCCCGATGGCATGAGCGGTGTCGATAATGCCGCCCACGAGCAGGGCGTCCGAGGGTGAGGAATCGATGTTGTCGACGAAGGTCTTGTCGATCTTCACCGTGGTCAGCGGCAGACTGCGCAGCAGGGCAAGGGAAGAGAAACCGGTGCCATAGTCGTCCAGGGCGATACTGATTCCGGCCTCCCGGAGCTGTTGGAGCTGGCCGATCGCCCGCGGCAGATCGGTGATCGCGGCACCCTCGGTGATTTCCACCTCGATGAGGTGTGCGGGCACCGCGTGTCGGTGGAGCGCGGACACTAGCTCGGGAACGATGGTGCGAGCCGCGAGTTGGAGTGGAGACACATTGACTGCGATCCGACGCGGTGTTCCCGCATCCAACCAAACCCTGGCCTGGGCGCAGGCCTCGTTGATGACCCGTTGCCCAATCCGGTGGATGTCGCCGGAGAGTTCCATGATCGGAATGAACTCCGCGGGCGACACGGCGCCTAACACCGGGTCGGTCCAGCGCAGCAGCGCCTCCACCGCCGAGCAGTCACCGCTGGACAGGTCCATCTGCGGTTGGTAGTGCAGGGTGAACGAGAGGGTTTCGAACGCCTTCGGCAGGCGCCGCCGAATGAGCGCATTTCGCACGATCGGGGCGGCCTCGCCGTGCCCGTCGAGACGGGCGACCTGGCGCTTCCCTGCCTGCTTTGCCTTGAGCATCGCTCCGTCGGCGTGGCGGAGAAGCACGTCAAGCCTGCTCAGTTCTCGTTCCGCTGCGACATCACCGGCCATGGCAATACCGACAGACGCCGAAACATGCAGCAGATGGCCGTCGCAGACAAACGGCACCGACGCGCCGAGCACGACCCGATCCGCGATGGCGAGGAGCTGCGCTTCATCCACGTCGACCAGCAACACCGCGAACTCGTCGCCGCCGAGGCGGGCGAGGAGATCGGTGGGTCGGACAAGGTGACGCAGCCGGTCGGCGAAGCCGATCAGAATCTCATCCCCGGCCTGATGACCGAAGGTGTCGTTGATCGCTTTGAAACCGTCGAGGTCGATGTAGAGCACCGCAATGCGGGTTATGTCCACGCTGCCCTCGATGGACGTGGCTCCGCTCTCCTCCAATTGCCGACGATTGGGTAGGCCGGTCAGGGGATCGTGCAGAGCGGCGTAACGAAATTCAGCCGACAACCGTTCAAAGATCTGTGAGACCGACACGACACGGGGACCCTCATCGGTCAGCACGAGAACGTCCCGGTACCGGTTGCCCTCCGGCAGCTCCAGGACGCGCTGCGCCGCATTCGCCAAGCTCATCTGACCGGGTAGCGCGAAAGAGTTCTCCGGCACCATCTGGATGGCCGTCGATCGGGCATGCAGGCCACGACCGTAACCCAATCGGCCGGTCAGAGTGAACTCCACCTGTTCTCGAGTCAGCAGAAAGCAGATACCGTCCTCGTGCACGACGAGCGAACGAAGCTGCTGGTCCGCACGGAATACACGGTCGATCTCCGTCACTGGCGTCGTAGCGGACACCTGTTGGACGCTGGTTGCAAGGTCAGCCAGACACCCGACCGGGTCGGCGCGGCCAAGATCGGTGTCACGGATGGAGCTCATCCTTCATGAGTACCCGCCCCTGGCCTCTGACCCAACTGGACCCGCCGTCGTTTGCCGACTATTCAGCCGCCCGACGGATTGAACCCCTCAGCCGAACAGGCCTCCCTCGTCGAGGCGGGGAATCGCCGGGGTCACTACGGCTCGCTCACAGACTAGAAGTTGACCCTTCAAGCCGCCTCGTACAGACCTTGCAGTGCGCTCGTGATGGAGTCGAAGCTACCGATCTGCTGCCTCTGGTCGTTGCGGACGACGAAGCCCCGTGGTGTGCGCTGGATGATGCCGGCCAATTCATCAGTGATCTCATGACGGACTTCCCAGACCGCAGGGCCAGCCTTAACAATTGAGAACAGTTGGCTGCAGTTCATCGAATTCCCTCACGATTCCAAGGACCCCGCGGATCTTTTCCGTGACATCAGCTTGCCGCCGGTTTAGGGTTGAGCCGGGTGTCCGATAGGAGAACAAAACATGACGATTGCCCACGCAGCGACGCCGGTGTTGCGGCGGACCTCCGGATTCCCGGCATCCGTCGCGCCACTCTCCTGGAGTCGCTACTCCGAATTCGTCCGGGACCCACCGCACTGCACCTGAACTGGCTCTGCGCCTATGACCTTGACCGACATGGCTCGGCCTCCTCCGGATCGCACCGAGACTTCGCCGACATGCAATTCGTCGTCGAGGACATCACCAGACTGCGCGCGGCTGAGACGGCGTTCTTTGCACGCGCCCGACATCCATGAATCGCCGATTGGTCAGGCGAGCGCGATCCGCAACCTCAGGCGACGGGCCCGATAGCGGCACCGTCGACAGTGCCGGCGGCCTCGGCCGCAGGTCGCCGTGATGCTGACGTCCTGGGATGCTAGATGGTGAATGAAGATCCGGCAGTGAAACAATAAAGGAGCCCCGAATCGTGATCCAACTACCCTCGATGGATGATCGCACCGCGCTGATCGTCGTCGACGCTCAGCAAGGATTTGACCAGGCCGCCTGGTGGGGACCGCGAGACAACGCTGACTGTGATCAGAACATCGCAGCGTTAGTGAACGAATGATACAGGCTTTCGCGACCGATCGTCTTCGTGCAGCACAGCTCCACTAATCCGCTCTCCCCGCTGCACCCCAGCAATCCCGGTCACGCGCTGAAAAGCTATGTGTCCGGCACCCCAGATCTATTAGTCGAAAAAACCGTCAACTCAAGTTTTCACGGCACACCCGATCTTGACCACTGGCTTCGAGAAAACGCCATCTCTACCATCGTGATCTGCGGCATCACCACCAACCACTGCTGCGAAACAACCGCACGCATTGGCGGAAACCTGGGCTACACCGTCTACTTTGCGGTGGACGCCACTCACACATTCGATAGGGCGGACCTCGAAGGCGGCACAATCAGCGCGGAGGAGCTTTCCCGAATATCCGCCATCAATCTCAACGACGAATTCGCAACCATCGTCCGCTCGCGCGACCTTCTCAACCACTGAAAACTGGGGTGACCCAGTGTTTCCGGACAGTCCTCCTGAATTCAGGATTGGATAGACAAATGGAACACGAGAAACACAAGCACTTCAGCCCGGAGTTTCGGGCTGCCGCGGT